>JAUWHM010000016.1 GCA_030605915.1 Nitrospirota bacterium
CCATCAGGATTTTTGGTCAGAATATCATATACTCCAATGGGAGGACGATAAGTGCCATCAGGATTACGATAATATTTATCTTCCTTCCCTCCTCCTCTTTTTACAATGATATAGGAGCTGGTGATGCTGGAGAAGTGAATGTTATAGTTATGTGTCCAGTAGTAGCCAAAAGGACCTCTATAACGGCTAATGCTGTTATAAGTGAGGGTGAACCTTACTGGAGGACCGAGGGAAGGGGTATAAAAGATGGGAGTATCCTGAACCACCATGTTCAGGTTGGTCATATTCACCATGACATTGGGGAGACCACGGTCACTACCACCGGCACAACAACCAGTGCTGTCAGATGCAGCACCCGGCACTTCGCAAGGACCCCCCTCTTCTGAGCCCTCACCAGGATCATGGGCGTAGGTGAGTGGAGTTGGGTAGGTTAAGACGATGAGCAGCGGAAGGACAATAATGAATAGAAAATGTTTTATCCTCATTTTCAGTCCCTTCCTGAGGAATCCAGCAGGTTAATTATCCGTCCTTTGTCCTGAATATAGCACTCTGTTTTTGAGATGTCAAGGATTTTTAATTTTTTCCTTATTTCTAACATAAACCCAGAGGCAGTCAGTAGCACAGTGATCACTGAAACTACGAAGATTGACGCTGAGAAGGTGTTTTCCATCCTTATACTGGCGGCTATCCCAGCACCAGATGTAAGGAGAGGCAGCTCCTTCTTCCTCCTCACAGAGGAATTCATCATCTACATAGAATATATATTCAAATTTCTCCTCCCTAAGCCACTTCAAATCCTCATCGTCCACTTCTATTCTCAAAGGACACTCACCGCTAAGGATTGGTATCCCCTCCTCTCTGCGGGGAAGCCCTTCAGGCAGAATAATTTTCATCTCAGGGTCTTTACACCTCCAGCGGGGATGGCGAGCATGTTCGTAGAGAGGACGGGAGGAACTATTTATTTCTCTCTCGCTTATCTTTCTTCCTTCTTTTTTCTTCTCCTGAGGAGGGCCAGAAACGATGATGCTATTATCAGGAAGGCTGAAAGCTTCAAGGAAGATGAAGCAAAGGGGGTTAGAAGCCAGGTTAACTTTCCCTGTCTTATCCCTACCGTCCCAGCTTTCGCTGTGACTGCCGGGTGGTCTTGGCTCCCAGTTAAGAAGAGTTCGGTAGAGAGGTCCTCCCTTCACGCCTATTCTTATTCTCACCCGGGCAGAGGTGGGAAGGGTGTAGGATATGGAACAGGGAGGTTTCTTCCGGGCGGAGGGATTCAATTCCTCCAGTAGCTCTCCTCCACTGAAGGTAACAGAGTCATATCTAAAGCCTTTTCCTTCTATGGTGAAGGTGTAAGCTTCAGGAGGAACGATGATACCCCGGTCATCCTTTCCATCCCAGAGTTCTTTATCAGAGCCAGATTTTCTCTTCTTCCCTTTTAACAGCGTTCTTACCAATAGGCTATTCTCATCCCGGATTTTAATAGTAATGGGAGAAGGAGAAGAGAGCTTATAGCTGATGGTGCACTTCTCTCCCTGCGAAGGATTGAAAAGAGAAGGAGAGACCTTAACTTCTTCTATTCCTCCTGGATTGGCCTCCTCTGCCGCCTTAAGAGAGAAAACGGTGAGGAAAGAAATTAAAATAAGAGAAACGGCTTTCAGCAAGGCTTCCTGCCTCCTATACTTGAATTCTACTATCCTTGCATAGTTAAGTCAAATGGAATTTACACCTCAGATTGAGTTTTTTGATTTCTTCAATCTCTCATACAAATCATCAAAGACGGCAAAGCTCTTTTTGAAACATTCTGACTTGTCTTTAGAGTTATCAATTATCTCTCTCACCTTTTTATCTATCTCTTTAGAAATCTCCTGTCTCTTCCCCCAGTAACCCACTTCAATCTCGTGGACTATTCTGCCTATCTGGATGAGGATTGGGTCTTTTATTTTGTATTTCTTCAGGACGATTTCATAAGTGGACATATTATTGCGGCGTCTCAACTCGGCATCCGGAGTGTCAAAGGGAGTGCCTTCGGTAATCAGTTCCCCTTTAGTGAAGAACTTAAAATCTGCTTCCTTATCAATAAACCTTTTAATGAGCCAGGCAGAGATGCAGGTATCAAACTCCACAATCTCCCAGGTTGAGTAAACTCTGTTAGAAGTCCGCTTCGTAGATACAGCAGTCGCCTGTGGCGATTTACTTCTAACGGGGTAAAGGTGAGATTCGGTTTCTCCATAAAGGGGAGGCATCAAGAAAAGGGCTATCAAGGCCAGGAGAAAATATCTCACCGCTTAGCTCCTTACCGCGAAGCAGTACTGCAGCGGAGCAGCACTGTTTCACTGTGTTTCACCGTATGAAAGCTTTAACGAAATCTGACTTTGGTCTACGGCGAAGCTCTTCCAGTGTCCCTATCTGCTCTATACAACCTCTCCGCATTATAGCAATTCTATCGGCCAGGCTCAAGGCTTCGTCCTGGTTGTGAGTTACATATATGGTGCTAATATTCAGCTTCTTTTGAAGTGCTGTGATTACCTTTTCCAACTCCTCTTTAAGCTGGGGATCGAGGCTGGAGAGGGGTTCATCAAGGAGGAGTATCTTTGGTTCCAGAATGAGAGTTCTGGCCAGAGCTACCCGCTGCTGCTCACCACCAGAGAGCTGATGGGGATAATAGTTGAGATGCCGGTTGAGATTAACCAGGCTCAAAACTCTCTCCACTTTCTCTTTCCTTTCCTTCCTGCTCAAATCTTTAGTCAGGCCGAACTCTATATTCCTTCTTACGGTCATGTGTGGCCAGAGGGCTAAATCCTGGAAGACCATACCTATTCTTCTTTTATGGGGAGGAATTATTTTACCTGGAGCACTTACTGTCTCTCCGTTTATGAGGACTTCTCCAGAATCGGGTTTCTCAAAACCAGCGATGAGCCTGAGGACTGTAGTCTTGCCGCAACCGGATGGTCCGAGGAGAGAAAGATGTTCTCCTTGGCTTACCCGGAGTGATATACCATCTACAGCAATGACGGCATCATATCTCTTGGTAAGATTCTTAAGGGATATCAAGTTACCCTCCTCCTCAATGAGAAGATAACAGAGACAGCTAAAATAGTCAAGAGTGAAGCCATCACCAGGATGATACAAAGGGCGGCTACCAGCTTGCTTGCTCCATAGTGCATTATGTTGTATATCTTGATGGGTAGAGTTGCTTGCCCGGGAGGAATCACCAACAATGTCGTTCCCAGTTCTCCCAGGGAGAGGATGAAGGCAATCACCCAACCAGCCAATAGACCTGGTTTAGAAAGAGGAATTAGTATTTTTGAGAGCCTTCTCCACCAACCGGTACCGCATATACTGGCCGCTTCCTCCATGCTTAAATTTATCTGTTTGAGGTTGGAGGAGATAGCTCTTATGGCGAAGGGACTGAAGCGGGCCATGTAGCCAAATAGAATGATGGCTGAACTCCCGTAAATGAATCCAAAGAGAGGACGATTCCAGACTCTTATTAAGCCTATTCCAAGGATAGTAGCCGGGATGGCAAAGGGAAGTAGGGAGATTATATCTGTGGCGATTGCTCCTCTGCCTTTAGCTCTCTCCATAAAATAGGAGATGAAGAAACCGAGAGTGATTATCAGGGTGGCTCCCAGGGCAGCCAGGCTGAGGCTTAGAAGAAGTTCACGGTAGCTGGTCTTGAGAGCTATCTTATAAGATAAGAGATTCCCTGACCTTATGAGGAGAATAGCGAGAGGCAAAAGGACGGAGATGAAAATAATAAGTGAGGTAAAGATTAGGGCAAAAGGTCTCCATCTCCCCAGCCTTAAAAGTTCTGGGTCTTTATAGGCACCACCTATGGTCACATAAGACCTTCTTCCAAAGAGGTGTCTCTGGAACAATATCAAAATCAGGGTAATCAGGACCAAGGGAAGGGATATAGCCGTGGCTACCTTTGGATTATAGAAAGCGCTAAACTGGGTGAAGATCTCTACTGGGTAAGTATTCACTTCTAAGAGGGCAGGGACTCCATAGTTGGAGATAGAGAAGATGAAAACAAATATAGCTCCCGATATTATATATGGTGAGACTAAAGGTAAAGTTATCCTTTTTAAGACACCAAATCTATTGTGGCTAAGCTCGGCAGCTTCTTCCAGCCTTCGGTCAACCGAGCCGAGGCTGGTTATGGTAAGGAGACTGAGGAAAGGGAAATAGGAGAGGCCAAGAATCCATATTGTTCCCGGTAGTCCGTAGATAGTGAGGGGTTCTTTGATGAAAGGAAGATTGGTCAGGAAGCCACTTACTCTTCCTCCTTTACCCAGTAGGTCAATCCAGCCTATGGTACTAATGTAAGGCGGAATTAACAGGGGAGCTAAGTATAAATATCTGAAAGTTCTCCTGAAATATAGGTCTGTCCTAACGATGAGGAAGGCTAAGGGAACTCCAAGGAGGAGGCTCAGGATGGTTGTTCCTCCAGCCAAGACGAGGCTGTTGGAAAGAAGGTCCAATTGACGGTTATCTAAGAGGATTTCTCGGTAAGAGGCGAGGCTGAAGCCACTCTCATCCCTTAAGCTGGAAGCAAACATATAGAGGATGGGAAGAAGAACAATGATAGAAAATAAAGACAGGGAAATGATGGTAACTGACTTTGGCTGTATCTTCCTTACCTCCGGGTAATTTTATCTCATGAAGGTCTCCTGCAACACCCTGGCAGAGGGCTCCATATTATCAGCTATATCCTGGTAACTTATATCCATAGCCTTTATTTTGCCAATGGGAGGAACGTAGTCAGGAGTCTTAACGGTTACTCTTACCGGTATCTGCATAGAGCCGGAATGAGCTAATTTGCTTTCTACCTCTTCACTTAATAGGTAATCAATGAGTTTCTTACCCTCCTCAGGATGAGGAGCTTTTTTAATCAGACAAATGGTATTGGGAATTACCAGAGTGCCTATTGTCTCTTGGTCAGGATAGATGATCTTTACCGGTTTACCTTCCTGAATGGCAAGATTGGCATCATCGGTGTCGGTTAGACCTACTTTTAGTTCCCCTCCGACTACCCGATCACGAACTACGGAGTTTCCCGCCACAATAGCTACCTCATTAGCCTTGAACCTCTGGAAATATTCCTTTGCTCTTTCATCCCCCAATTTTACAAAGAGGGCGGCTGACTGAGTAGCAGTGGTTCCAAAGAGGGGATTGCCAATGGCTACTTGACCTTTCCACTCTTCTTTGATGAGATCAAAGATAGATTTGGGCTCCTCCTCTGGTTTAACCAGTTCAGTATTAACAATAATTATCCTGGCCCGAGCAGCAAAGCCTGTCCAGTAGCCTTCTGGGTCCCTGAACTGAGAGGGGATATTCTCAGCAGAGGGGGAGAAGTAAGGCTGGAGAATCCCCTTCTTCTTAAGCACCAAGGTTCTTCCCACCTCAGAGTTCCAGAAGACATCAGCTTGGGGATTGTCTTTCTCAGCAATCAGTCTGTTCACCAGGCCAGTGGTCTTGGCTGCTTCCACATCATAGACAGCCTTAACTTTTATCCCTGACTTTTTCTCAAACTCTTTCAGGATAGGCTCAGAGAAGATCTGATCCAGGGAGCTGTAGATGATAACCTCCTTTGGCTTGGCCGCTTTCTGGCAGCTAAGGGTTGTGAGTGAAAAGAACAGGAGAGTTGACCAGGTTATGAATGTTTTTACCATAATACTTCTCTCTTTCAGAGCGTGTTAGAAACTTTTTTCCCTGTTAAAATAATAGCATCTTCGGTTCAACTCGTCAAGAAGGGATTATCTCCTGGCAAAGAGGGGAAGTTCTTCTCTTTGATCGGGGAGGGATAGGAGCATCAACTATCTGTAGGGTTCTCAGGTCAACAGTGAGTTTATTTATCTCTTTACCATCTACCACGACAGGGAAGTGGACAAAGTAGTGAGAAGGGCCTGAATAGAGGAAAGTGGCTTTCCCTATTTCTCTGAAATTTAGCCAGATTCCCCTATTTTACCCTCTGCACTTTGCCTTTGGTATACTTTCCGGATCTGGTCAAATATCTCTATGTAGTCTTTGCTCTTATAATCGGGATAGGTC
>JAUWHM010000025.1 GCA_030605915.1 Nitrospirota bacterium
GGAAGGGAAGCCCGGTGCTTTTAGAGCCAATTATGGATGTGGAGGTGGTCATTCCAGAAGAATATATGGGAGAGGTGATTGGTGGTCTCAATGCCCGACGAGGAAATATAGGGAAGATGAGCCCCCGGGGAGGGAGTAAAGTCCTGAGGGGAGAGGTTGCCTTAGCTGAGATGTTCGGCTATGCTACTGCCTTGAGGTCTCTTACTCAGGGGAGAGGCAACTTCACTATGGAATTTCACCATTATGAGGAGGTCCCGAGGGAGATTAGAGATAGAATCTTAGAGAAGCAATGGTAGGAGGAGGTGCAAGATGGCCAAGCAGAAATTTGAGCGCAAGAAGCCCCATGTAAATGTGGGTACGATAGGACATGTTGATCATGGGAAGACAACGCTTACGGCGGCAATCACACAGATACTGGCCAAGGAAGGGAAAGCGGAGGCGAAGACATTAGATGAGATAGACAATGCTCCTGAGGAGAAGGAGCGGGGGCTAACCATAGCCATTGCTCATGTAGAGTATGAGACAGATGCTCGGCACTATGCACACATAGACTGTCCTGGACATTCAGACTATATTAAGAATATGATCACGGGGGCAGCGCAAATGGACGGAGCCATCCTGGTAGTCAGTGCGGCAGATGGACCGATGCCCCAGACCAGGGAGCATATTCTCTTGGCTCGGCAGGTAGGAGTACCTCACATAGTAGTTTACCTTAACAAAGCTGACCAGGTAGATGACAAAGAGCTGCTGGAGTTAGTTGAGTTAGAGGTCCGGGAGTTACTGAGCGAGTATGAATTTCCTGGTGACGAGATACCGATGGTAACGGGCAGTGCCCTACAGGCACTGAACTGCGCTTGTGGAAAGGATGAGTGTGAGAAGTGCGGCAGTATAAAGGAGCTATTGAAGAAGGTAGATGAGTATATACCCACTCCCAGGCGAGAGGTAGACAAGCCATTTCTGATGGCCATAGAGGACATATTCTCTATTACGGGAAGAGGCACGGTGGGGACTGGTCGGATAGAGAGAGGGGTCGTTAAGGTAGGAGAAGAGATAGAGATAATCGGGATGAGAGAAGACATTCGCAAGACAGTCGTCACCGGGGTAGAGATGTTCCGAAAGATATTAGATGAAGGGCAGGCAGGAGATAATGTTGGGGTGCTGTTAAGGGGAATAGAGAAGGAGGAGTTAGAGCGGGGGCAGGTGTTAGCCAAGCCGGGCTCCATCACTCCCCACACCCAGTTCAAGGCACAGGTATACATATTGAAGAAGGAGGAAGGGGGAAGGCACACCCCGTTCTTCAATGGATACCGGCCACAGTTCTACTTCCGCACCACCGATGTGACCGGCGTAGCGAATCTTCCCAAGGATGTAGAGATGGTCATGCCCGGGGACAATGTCAAATTAGAAGTAGAGCTAATCACTCCCATTGCTATGGAGAAGGAGTTGAGGTTTGCTATTCGTGAGGGAGGGCATACCGTGGGAGCAGGCGTGATTAGTGAGATAATTAAGTAAGGATGCGAGAGATTATCACATTAGCCTGCACTGAATGTAAGCGGAGGAACTATTCTTTTGCTAAGAATAAGAAGGGAAATCCAGGTAGATTGGAACTTAAAAAATATTGCAAGTTTTGCCGAAAACATACCATACACAAGGAAACTAAGTAGGTGAGGCCTGTAGCTCCAATTGGTTAGAGCACTGGACTCCAAATCCGGGGGTTGTGGGTTCGAATCCCTCCAGGCCTGCCAGAGGTGATAGATGTTTGCACGGATTAAGCGTTTCTTAATTGAGGTTAAGGCAGAGTTGAAGCGAGTATCCTGGACGAACCGGAAGGAATTGGTCGCTTCCACTTCGGTGGTGATAATTACTGTCCTTCTCATTGCTATCTTTGTTTTTCTGGTTGATACTCCTCTATCTCGATTAATAAGTTCTATGTTAAGGTAAGCCCGGCTATGAGCAAAAAATGGTATGTAGTTCATACTCTATCTGGATGCGAGAACAAGGTTAAGACCATTTTGGAAAAGCGAATCGACTCCATGGGCATTCGGGATTCCATTCCCAGAGTCCTCATTCCCACAGAGGAGTTAGCTGAAGTTAGAGGTGGTGAGAAGAAGGTAATTACCAGAAACCTCTTCCCAGGATACGTTCTGGTGGAGATGGAGATGAATGAGAAGAGCTGGCATCTGGTAAAAAATATCGTGGGCGTCTCTGGCTTCCTTGGTTCTGGCCGGGAACCAGCGGCCTTGGAGGAAAAGGAAGTTGAAAGTATATTGAAGGCAGCTGAAGAGAAGAGAGCTAAGCCTAAACCGAAAGCGGTCTTTGAGCAGGGAGAGAGAGTTAGAGTGGTGGAAGGTCCCCTGGGTAACCTCACTGGGGTGGTGGAGGAATTGAACCCAGAAAAGGGGAAACTCAAAGTGATGGTTTCTATTTTCGGTCGGTCTACCCCGGTTGAACTTGAATACTGGCAAGTGGAGAGCGTGTAAGATGGCTAAGAAAGCTATTGCCCGGATAAAGCTACAGGTGCCAGCCGGCAAAGCCAATCCGGCTCCTCCGGTTGGTCCCGCCCTGGGTCAGCACGGAGTAAACATTATGGAATTCTGCCAGGCCTTTAATGCTCGAACCCAGGGAAAGGAGGGATTGGTTATTCCAGTGGTGATAACGGTCTATCATGATCGCTCCTTCTCCTTTATTACTAAATCTCCTCCTAGTGCTATCTTATTGAAGAGGGCGGCTGGGATTGCTAAGGCATCGGGTCAGCCTAATCGGGAGAAGATAGCTAAAATTGCCAGGGATAAAATACGAGAGATTGCCCAAACAAAGAAGGAAGATTTGAATGCAGTCGACCTGGAAGGAGCTATGCGAATGGTAGAGGGAACAGCCAGGAGCATGGGAATTGAGATAGAGGAATAAGACAGTGCACCGGGGCAAGAGATATAGAGAAGCGACCAAATTAATAGAAAAGGGAAAAGTTTATTCTTTAGGGGAAGCAGTTAAACTTTTAAAGAAAATGCCAAATGGTAAATTTGATGAGACTGTGGGTCTTTCTCTAAAATTAGGTATCGATCCCAAGCAGGCTGATCAGCAAGTGCGGGGGACGCTAACCCTGCCACACGGGACGGGCAAGAAGCTGAGGATAGTGGTCTTTGCCAAGGGGGAGAAGGTCAAGGAGGCTGAGGAGGCCGGGGCCGATTTTGTTGGCGCTGAGGAGCTCATCCAGAAGATAAGTGAGGGATGGACCGAGTTCGATGTGGCCATAGCTACCCCAGATATGATGAGGGAAGTTAGTAAACTCGGGCGTCTACTTGGCCCCCGGGGTTTAATGCCCAATCCGAAAGCAGGCACAGTCACTTTTGAATTGAAAAGCACTATTCGAGCTATTCAAGCGGGAAGGATAGAGTTCCGAACTGATAAATCTGGTAATTTACATTTAGTGGTGGGAAAGGTTTCCTTTAATGAGGACTGGCTTATGACTAACGCCGAAGCTGCGGTGGAGACAGTGTTGCGGGCTAAACCAGCGAGCTGCAAGGGTCAATACTTGAAGGGCGCTACCATCTCCTCAACCATGGGGCCAGGACTGCAACTTGACATTCATCAGTTGGCCAGTTTAACGGGATAAAAATGGGCCGGGAAGGGAAAGAGACAACAGTCAAGGATTTAGCCGCCAGATTGAGGAAAGCGGAGACGGCTATTATCACCAACTATCGAGGCCTGAAGGTGGAGGAAATTAACGGCCTGCGCAGGCGGCTGCGAGAGGCCGGGGCCGAGTATCTGGTGGTCAAAAACACCTTAACACGGCTAGCCGCTAAGGAGAGCCAGTTAGAGGAACTGGATCAATTTTTGCAAGGCCCCACTGCTTTTGCTCTTGCTTCTGGTGATCCAATTAGCCTGGCTAAGGTCTTAACCAATTTTTCTGAAAGACACCAAGCTCTCCAGATTAAAGGGGGAATTTTTGGAAGGGAAGTTCTTAACCCCGATCAGGTTAAGTTATGGGCCACTTTACCCAGCCGAGGGGAACTTTTAACGAGGGTTGCTGTTAGCATTAAGAGTCCGTTATCCAATCTGGCAAATATTCTGCGGGCAACGATAGCCAGTCTGGTTTATGTTTTAGAAGCAGTGAAGAAGGGCAAAGAATAAAATTCTTAGGGGGTGAAGATGATGCCGAAAGTAGAGGCCAAGGAGGAGAGCAAGAAGGGGAGAAAGAAGAAGGAAGAGGTGGTTGAGGCTAATGTAGAGGAGAAGAAAACTGAGATAGCCGAGCAGGGTCAGAAAGCGGTGACTGAAGAGACAGAAAAGGGTAAAGCAGGATTGGAGGCGGAGAAAAAAGAGCCCATAGTAGGTGAGGAGGAAACGAAAGCGGGAACGGTGACCGAAGAGCCACAAAAGGCTACGGTGAAACACAGCCAAAGCAGTGCTGCTTCGCCGCAGTACTCTTCGGGTAAAGAAGAATCGGATGCCGAGAAGATGCCCAAAGCGAGTGAGAAGAAAGCAAAAGCGGAAACAGCGTTGGAGAAAAAGGTGGAGCCCAAGGAGAAAAAAGTCGTAGTTATCTCTGAGAAGGCCTTGGAGATCATTTCTGCGGTTGAGAAGATGACTGTCCTGGAGCTCTCAGATTTAGTTAAGGCTCTGGAGGAGAGATTTGGGGTAGTGGCCACTGCCCCAGTAGCGCCGATGCCAACAGCCACTCCGACCGTAGGCAAGGAAGAAGAAAAGACAGAGTGGAGTGTTCATCTCACTGCTGTGGGTGAGAAGAAAATTCAGGTGATCAAAGAGGTAAGGGCGGTCACCAACCTCGGCCTGAAGGAAGCCAAGACCCTGGTAGAGGAAGCTCCAAAATCAGTTAAGGAAGGAATGTCGAAGAAGGAAGCGGAAGAGATAAAAGCTAAGTTGGAATCAGCCGGGGCAACCGTTGAGCTAAAGTAAATTTATGGGGGATATATGAGGCAGAACTCAAATCTAATTGAGAGGCAAAGCTTCGCTAAGATCCCAACCATTATGGGTATACCCAATTTGGTTGATATCCAGAAACGTTCCTACCGGGAGTTTCTCCAGGAAGACCTTCCTCCAGAGAAGCGCAGCGACAGCGGCTTACAGGCGGTCTTTCAGGGTATCTTTCCGATGACCTCTGAGAGAGGCAAGTGCTCGCTGGAATTTGTCAGCTACTCGGTGGAAAGGCCGGAATATAGTGCTGAGGAATGCCAGAGGACAGGAATGACCTATGCTGCTCCCCTCAAGGTGAAACTGAGGCTAATTCTCAGGAAGCAAGGAGAAGAAAATAAAGAGATTGAGGATATAAAGGAACAGGAGGTCTATCTGGGAGAGCTTCCCCTAATGACTGAAGGGGGGAGCTTCGTCATTAACGGAGCGGAAAGGGTAGTGGTTAGTCAGCTTCACCGCTCTCCCGGCGTCT
>JAUWHM010000117.1 GCA_030605915.1 Nitrospirota bacterium
AATTTTACCGGATAAAGATTTTCTTTCTCCTCAAATTCTTCAGCCGACATCCTTTCACTGATAATCTCCCTTAACTTTGTCGTCCCTGAACCATATTCTAAAGGTCTTTTATCCTGCCAGATAATTTGGTGAGGCAGGGCATCCTCAAATGCCTTGCGCAGGATCCACTTCCCCCAAATTTCTCTCCCCTCCCTCCTCAATTTAAGGTTAGATTTTATCTTAAGGGAAAACTCCATAAACTCCCTATCCAGATAGGGCTGTTTTATCTTTACTCCTAAGAGTATTCCAAGAGCATTAGAACTAAAACGCATCGAGTGGGAAATCCTCTGGATGTAACTGTCTAAGTTGTCCATATCTTGCATGAAGCCATATCCGGCAAAGAGCTCATCCGCACCATCGCCGGTCATTACCGTCCGCAGCCCTTTCTCTTTAGCAAGCTTCAGGCCAAAGTAGACGGTTATATCATTGGGAATTGCCGGGTCAAAACTTTTAAGAGCCTTTATTATTACCGGAATAGAATCAATAGCTTCTTCAGCAGAGATTAGCTTATGGAAATATTCAATATTAAGAAAATCGGCGACATATCTTGCATAATTCAGGTCTTCTCCATAAGATTCAAAGGTGACTACCATTGCTTTGATATCAGTTGTCTGGCTTGCCACTATACTTGAATCCAGGCCTCCAGAGAGAAGTAAGCTTTCAGCTAAATTCTTTGCTATGGCCCTACGCAATTTATCTTTTAATTCATTGATAAGGGATTTCATTGGTTCTTTCCGATACCCCGGCATCAGCAAAGGTTGCCATCTCGGTTAAAATCTTAATTGCTGCCTCAACAAGGGAAATTCCCAGGGCGGCACCTGTTCCTTCTCCCAGGCGAAGATCCAGGTCCAGGAGAGGACGCAGTCCCATCCTCTCTAACATAACCTTATGTCCAACTTCCTGAGAATTATGAGAAGCGATAATATATTCCTTGGTTAGAGGAGCAAGTTCTGTGGCCATGAGCGCCCCGGCTGTGGAGATGAATCCATCTATAACTACTGGAATCTTCATGGCGGCTCCGGCTAAAATAGAGCCAGCAATCCCACCAATCTCAAATCCACCAACCTTAGCCAGGACATCAATGGGGTCTTCTGGATTGGGCTTGTTAACCACAAGCCCTTTTTCAATGACCTTTACCTTATTATCAAAAACTTTGTTTTCAATGCCGGTCCCTCTTCCAGTAACATCTCTTACCCTGCATCCACTGAAGACGGCGATTATAGCACTGCTGGGTGTGGTATTTCCAATTCCCATGTCGCCAACGCCGAGGATATCGAGCCCATTCTGGCTTAACTCTTCAACGATTTCTATACCGGCTTCAATGGACTGAAGAGCCTCCTCCGGTGACATAGCTAGCCCTTCAGTAAAGTTCCTCGTCCCATAACCAATTTTTTTAATGATAAGCTCAGGGCTGCGCTCTAAATCAGTAGCCACTCCCATATCCACAACCTGAACCTTTGCCCCAACATGTTTAGCAAGAACATTTATCCCTGCTCCTCCTCTGAGGAAGTTATAGACCATCTGTGAGGTCACCTCCTGGGGAAATGCGCTTATCCCCTCCTCAACAACACCATGATCTCCGGCCATAGTAATAATTAACTTATGGTTAAGGGCAGGATTTGGCTTTCCGGTTATACCGACGACCCTTTTGGCCAGTTCCTCCAAGCGTCCCAAGCTGCCATGAGGTTTTGTTAATTGGTCTAACCTCTTTTGTGCCTCCTCCATAATCTCTTTATCAACAGGTTTGATTCTATCTATCGTCTTGGACAATCTCTTCATAGCTTTCCCCCCCCTTACTTTAGCTTTGTCGGCAGACCGGCTACAAGAAGGAAGACTTCCTTTGCCGCCTCAGCCACTATCTGGTTTACCTTCCCAGCGAGGTCCCTGAAGGAACGTCCTAAGGAAGTCTCGGGAACAATGCCCATCCCCACCTCGTTTGAGACTATTATAATCTTGGGGTGAATCTTCCTGATAGTAGATATGGTTCGAGATATCTCTCCTATAACCTTCTCCTCAAGTTTGCCCGTAGCCTTCTCTTCACCTTGATAATGAAGGAGGAGGTTAGAGATAAAGATAGTCAGGCAATCAAGGATGACCAATTCAGCGGACTTATCAAGCCTCTTAAGAACAGAAACAACCCTCAGTGGCTCCTCAACCGTCCTCCATGACTTTGGACGCCTCCTCCTGTGCTCCTCCATCCTCCTTCGCATCTCCTCATCCAAGGGGACGCTGGTAGCTAAATAAACAATTTGACCACGACAGCCTTTAGCAAGTTCAAGAGCATATCTGCTCTTTCCGCTGCGTGCTCCACCAAGAATAAATGTTATCTCTCCCAACTTCACACCTCATTTGAAGTTTCGGTCTTAGCCTTGAGCGGATTTTTTCTTGTCGCTGTCACTTAAGAGGCTATTAGCGGCAAGAAAACCCTCAGAGGCACGCTCCTAAGAAGAACTATAACAGTCGCCAGTTCGTGCCTTGCCCAGAGCGTGCCGAGAATGAGCGAAGGGCTATGCCGAAACTTAATCTCTTCGAAGTCCCCGATCCGAGTTTCGTTCCTCTTCAGGCACCAATAATACATGTGGCTTAGAAGAGATAGGATTCTTATGGACTATCACTAATGTATTATAGACTTTTTCAATGATCTCATAAGTTAGAACCTCCACAGGGGTGCCCATTTTAAATATGCTACCCTCCTTGAGCAGAATTAACCGGTCGCAGTATTCACTGGCTAAATTCAGGTCATGTAGAACCATAATCACCATTACTTTCTTCTCTCTATTTAACTTCCTTACTAAATCCAGAATCTCAACCTGATGACCTATGTCTAAATGGGAGGTGGGCTCATCTAAGAGGAGAATCTCAGGCTCCTGGGCTAAAGCCTGGGCAATTATTGTCCTCTGCCTCTCCCCACCGCTTAAATCCTCCAAATTCCTCTCTTCCAATCCTAAGGTATCTGTCTCCTCCATAACCTCCCGAACTACTCTTAAATCCTCTTCGCCCTCCAATAGCTGGAATCTTCTCAGGTAAGGGGTGCGACCTAAGAGGATGAAGTCCCTTACAGAATAAGAAAAGAAGAGTTCCGGCATCCTTTGAGGGACAACAGCCATCCTCCTGGCCAATTCCCTATACTTAATCTCATCCAATCCCCTTCCTTCCAGCGTTACCCTCCCCTTCCAGGGCGGCAATATCTTACTCATCACTTTTAAGAGGGTAGTCTTGCCGCTTCCATTGGGACCGATCACCCCTAATAAATCTCCCTTTCCCACAGTAAAACTAATATCATTCAGGATGGCTTTCCTGTCATATCCGGTGGTTACTTTCTCTAACTGGAGCATTTCACTTCCCCAACTTTAGTGTCCTCTTAGTGAGAAAATAGATGAAGAGTGAGCCACCGAGAATCCCGGTGATTACTCCTACGGGAAGTTCCAGGGGAGAGATAACGGTCCGGGCTATGGTATCACTCAGGACTAAAAATATTCCTCCGGCTAAGCAGGATGTGGGGAGCAGTATTCTATGGTCTGGACCCACCAAGAGACGCATGAAGTGGGGAACGAGTAATCCGACAAAACCGATAATTCCCGATACCGAAACTGCTACCCCGGCCATTAAAGAACCTAAAATAAATAGAGTTCTCTTCGTTCTTTCAATATTTACCCCAAGATGTAGCGCTTCCTCCTCTCCTAAGGATAAGACATTCAGGACCCGACTGAAGAGGAAAGAAATGGCTATTGCTATCAAGATAATGAGTGAGACTAACTTTATAAGAGAAGGATTGGTCTCCTCTAAGCTCCCCATAATCCAGAATAGTATTCCATGTAATTGGTGCTCCTGGGCTAAAGACATGATAAGAAGGATAATGGCTGAGGCAATAAAGCTTATCATCACTCCGGTTAAAAGGAGCATAGATATCTTCAAAATCCCCTGCCTTCGGGCAATGAAATAGACCAGGGATATAGCCCCTAAGGCGCCTAAGAACCCGGCTAAGGGAAGGATTCTGAAGCCAGCAATAACGGACAGGCTCACTCCTAAGGCCGCTCCTCCCGAGACCCCTAAGGTATAGGGCTCAACCAGGGGGTTTCTAAACATTCCCTGGAAGATGACCCCGGCTACAGCGAGAGCAGCACCCACCACCAGTCCCAGGATAATCCTGGGAAGACGAATCTTAAAGAGAATGATGCTTTCTATCCCTTGAGGATGAAAAATTTTAGAAAGTGGCACATGAGCCGGACCGAGACTCAAAGCAAGGAGAGAAACTGCCATTAAGATAAGAGCAAGGAGAATTAATCTCCCAATCCATTTTCCAACTTTGCTTTCCATACTAAAAATCCTTTACCTCAGGATGGATTCTCTTTGCCAGTTCAGGCAGGCCCTTTAAAATAAGATTTGGAGAGGCGATGGCAATTGCCTGAGTGCCAATATCATCATAGATTCGATCGTTTCTTACTGCTGAGATATTCTCCCAGCCACTCCTTTTTTTCACACTTTCCTTAGTATAACCCCTTCCCATATAAGGAAGGATAATCACCTGGGGGTCTTTTTGGATAATGAACTCCTGACTGATTCTGGGATAGGGTTTATCTATCTCTTTGGCAATATTCTCTCCTCCCACAATCTCAATTAAGTCATCTATATGGGAGTCCTTCCCGGCCGTGAAGAGCGGATTATATCCTATCTCGACATAGACCCTTGGCCTCTCCAATCCTTTGACCTTTCTCTTCACCTCATCTATGACCTCTTCCATCTCTTTCAGAAGATTCCTCGCCTCCTTCCATTTATCACCTAACCTGCCAATCTCTTCTACCATCTCAAAGATACCCTTTACTCCTCGATGTCTGAAGACCACTACTTTTATCCCCAATCTCTCCAGGGCTTTTGAGATAGACGCCTGGCCAACGTAATCTGCCACCAGGACCAGGTCTGGTCTTAAGGAAACTATCTTCTCTAAACTGGGCTGGGTATAGAAGCCAACCCTCTCCATATCCCTGGTCTCCTCTAAATAATCAGAAAAAGGGGTTACTCCCATTATCCTATCCTTTAATCCCAGTTCAATCAGGGTTTCGGTGTAGGCGGGAGCAAGGGAAACAATCTTCTGGGGCCATTCACCCTTGTTCCTCTGTAAGTGGCGGGGTTCACTCCTTGCCTGTGGAATTGAAAGGAGGAAAACAGGCAGAATGAGAATTGAAACACATATTCTCTTACCCTTACGGGCACAAGTAGTTTTCACTCTAAGATCTCCATTAAGAGGCTAAAATCTCATTCACTTTCAGGGATAATCTCCAGAAGCCAATTTTTCAATTGCTTTACCATATTAAACAAAAAGCCTCAGCCCTCTCCGATGAGAAAACTGAGGAATCAGTTCCTTTCCACCCCACCTTTTCCTACCATCGAAGAAAACTGGTGAGCCTCCCCAGGCAGGTCTTCTGACTCCCGGCTCAACCTAATCACCACGCCTTCCCACCCTTGACATCGTAGATGTCAAGGGCAGTGGCCTCCTGTGGCTTTCGTCCCCGGTCACAGCGGCGGGTCCGTCTCTCTGGACTTCCCTATTCTCCCCACCAGAGATATTCTGGCAGGGCACCTGGGCAAGAAATATTCAATTGTAATCAAATCATAAACCAGCTTAAGTTGTCTGTCAAGTTATCTATTGCACTTGCGGCAGGGACGGCGTCCCGACTTCTTTGCCTCCTTCCTCGTCTCGAAATAGACCCGGTCCTCTTCCCTTATCTTGGAGACATAGATGCACATGATTCTATGGAATACTTTGGATTTGCGGTCTGCTACATATCGATACTTGCCCCTCTTAGCTGGAGGAGGCGACTTGCCCAAACGGCGGATTTTACTATCAATTGCTTCTTTCTTCTTAACTAAGTTATGCTTTATCTCTACTACCCTATAAGAAAACTCCTGCTCTATCTCTCTCTTCAGACTATTTAGGCTCCGCTTCAGCCGCCTCATCTTCAAACGGCTCATCCGTCCTTTCTCTAAATGTTTAGCCATCTCCTTATACTTATCGATATAAGTCTGAATAGCAGTTTTCTTCTCCTCGTTAAGCACCTCCTGTAACTTCTCTAAGGTAGCTATGGTCCGCTGGCAATAAGCCTTATCCCGCTTAACATTTTCACCCAACTTAGATTTCAATTCGTGGTGACAAGCTTTCCAGAGAACAAAGTTCTCTCTATACCAGTTCAGGGCCTCTTCCCGGGCAAAGGATTCCTCCTCAGCCGCGAGCATACTGCTCCCCATGCTAATGACAAGAAAAATCACCACCCACCAAACTTTTCTAACCATGATTCCTCCAACGAATTAATTAGGGACACATCACGGCTCCCCACTTGTTAAATTGTATCAAAGCAGGAAGCGGCTGTCAACTTTTTTTGAGAGGTTTTTGGGTATTTTTTCAGATTAAGTCTCTCGGGGCAGAGCTCTGTCCTGGGTTATATTCTTCAGCTTCAGAAAGAAAAAACGGGAATTTTTTATTTGACAGGTGCATCTACAAATGGCTATAATTCAGGACGATGTTGGAAAAGCAATTACCTATCATTTGGTAATGGTGAGAGGAGCCGCCCAGATGCGGTTGGTGGTGAAAAGGGCGCTCGTGCGAGCGGGGACATCTGAGTAGATGAGGGCTAAGTCTTTTCTTCGCTTCTTGATTCCACAGTTAACTGCGGCGGCCTTAAAGCCTTTG
>JAUWHM010000071.1 GCA_030605915.1 Nitrospirota bacterium
GCCGGGGTGAGCTCGGGAAATTCGGTGACTTGAAGCTCACCATCGATGCGAAGCACCGGAGAAGACCCGACGCTTAAGTGCAGGTCAGAAGCACTGCGCTCGACCATCATCTTGAGAAGTTCATGAATATCCATTTAAGTCTTAAAGTATTTGACCATCCTTAACACATTCCCGGCGGCTGGCTCGTGGCTATAACGGACCTCATCCATGAATGTCTTTATCACATATATACCCAGGCTTCCCATTGATACGCTGGCTAAGTATTTCTCCAGGTCGGGCTCGACCTGACTGGGGTCGAACCCCCTGCCCCGATCGGTCAGGGAGATGGATATCTTCTCCCGGTTGATCTTCACCCGCAGCTCAACCGGTCTATCCACCTCATCCTCCCGTCGCCACTCATACCCAGTCCCCATCTCATCTTCTGTGCGATAAGAATGCTCAATGACATTAGTGCAGGCCTCATCTACGGCCATCTCTATCCTGGCCACCTCTTCCTCCGGAAAACCAACTCTCTTAGCTATCTCGGCGATGACCTTTCTAATGAGGGCCAGGTAGACCGTCTCCCCCGGGGTCTTCAGGAATATCTTCCCCTCCACCATTTCACCTCTCTTACTTAAATGAGGTCAGTGCCTCTTTGGTCTGGTCGAATAGCTTGAGGACCTTAGAGAATCCAAGGACGCTGATAATTTTGTTGATCTTCTCTGATAGGTTTACCAACCTGATGTCTCCTCCCTGGGGCCGCACTCTTTTGGCTATACCCATGAGAAGTCCGAGGCTGGCACTGTTGATGTAGTCTAATCCTTTTAAGTCCAGAATCAAGTTATAGTCCCCTGCTTCCACCAAGGAATTTAGCGTATTCTCCAACTGGGAACTGGTATGGGCATCAAGGAAACCACTGACATCAACCACCTGAACTATCCTTGTCCCCAGGTCAAAGGTTCTGGTAGAGATCTCACAGCCAATCAATGCTTGCCTCCTTCGCTTGCAGCACTCTTACGTGTCATTTAGCTCTCAGGACTATGAGGGTTATATCATCGTGTTGTTTGGCCGAACCAGCAAACTTGGTCACCTTCTCAGTTATCCTCTTCATTAGTGGCTCCGCGGCCACCTCCCCGTTCTCCACCACTGTCTCAACCAGCCGCTCCAATCCAAACTCCTCCTCCTTCGGATTCATGGCTTCCGTCACTCCATCAGTATACAGAATAAGAGCATCTCCCGAATTTAGCTGGACTGTGCTTTCCTCAATAATCTGGCTAAACATCTCTCCACTATCCATCCCCAGGGCCATTCCCTCATCGCGTAGTAGTTCATGCTCTCCTTTCGCTTGATGATAAAGGATGGCTGGGTCATGGCCAGCCCGGGCCCAAGCCAGCGACCTATTCTCAGTATTCAAGATGGCATAGAACAGGGTAATGAAAGTGCCCGGCTTCAGGTCCGGATAGAGCAATCTATTCACCCGGGCTAAAACCTCCTTGGGGGACCTCTCCCCGGGAGCTTCGCTCCTCAAAATGGTTCTCACCATGGTCATGACTAAACCGGCTGGGACTCCCTTCCCGGAGACATCTCCAATAACCAAGCCCAGCTCCTGCGCGCTTACGGGAATATAGTCATAGTAGTCTCCCCCTACTTCCTCAGCCGAAATATTGCTTCCCACAATATCGAATCCGGGTAGCTGGGGAGAGCCATCAGGCAGAAGAAGCCGTTGAATGTCTCTGGCAATCTCTAATTCTCGCTGCATACGCTGCTTCTCGGCCATCTGGAGGTAGAAGTTGGCATTTTGAATGGAGATTTGGGCCTGACTGGCTAAGGTTGAATATAGCCTTAAGTTAGTTTCGAAGTGGCTCGCCTCTTCGCCGTAGAGATTGACGATTCCCTCCACTTTGCCCCCTACCAGGAGAGGAAGGGAGAGCACCGTCTTTGTCTCCCCGGCCAATAAGGAGTCCTTAGGGGATGTCTTTATCCGTTCGTGAACCCTTATATCCTTAATGATGGTTGGAGCCAGATTTCTGAGCACTTCCCCCACCAATCCCTCCCCTGATTTAAAACGAGCTTCTCGCAGGGCTTTCTTATCTATACCGGAAGCCAATTTACAGATGAAATTATCACCCTCTTTGACTAAAAGGCATCCCTTTCGGCTGGGGGTCTGTTTGATAAATTTCTTCAGGATCAAGACCAATAAATCCTTCTTGGTAACCACACAACTTAAATCACGCACGGCCTCATTGAGGAGGTTGAGTTCGGCTTCAGCCAGGGAAAGACTCCCTCTTAAGGCCTCTGCATTATCATTCAGTCTATTTATCTCCTTCCTCCCTCTGACCACCCTCGCTGTGAAGATCACCGTTAAGAAGATGAGCAGAAGCAAGAAGACTCCACCCAGAACTAAAGGTTCCCTAACTAAGTCCATATAAGAATCTCTCGCTCTATTTCTTTTTCAGATATTTGGTCATGACCAGGATATTCCCCACTCCTGGCTTATGGGTGTAGTCAACCTCATCCATAAACTCCTTGATGACATACACCCCTAAGCCACCGATCGGCATACTGGCCAGGTATTCATCCAGCTTGGGCACCTCATAGTTCTTCATATCGAATCCTTTCCCTCGATCGGTCATGGTAAGCTCTATCTTATGGCTATCGACCTTCACTCGCAAATCTATCGGTCTCTCCACATCGTCTTCTCGCCGGGAGAAGTATCCCCCTTTAAGTTCGATGTCTTTGGCCTCAATATAAGAGTGTTCGATGACATTGGTGCAGGCCTCATCCACCGCCATCTCTATCTTGGCCACCTCCTCCTCAGGGAATCCCATCTTCTCGGCCAGATCAACGATTACTTTCCTCACCAAGTTGAGATAGAGGGTCTCCCCGGGGACCTTGAGGTGAACCTTCTCTTCATTTCTCTCAGCCATCTTTCTCACCTCCTAAACCTTGAAGGACGTTAAGGCTTCCTTCTGGTCCTCAAAAATCTTAATGATGCTGGAACAGCCTAAGACATCGGCAATCTTGCGGATCCTGAGAGGGAGGTTCACCAGCCTTAAGTCTCCTCCCTTCTCCCTTACCTTCCTGGCCGTAGCCAAGAGTACGGTAAAACCGGCGCTGGAGATATACTCCAAGTCCTTGAGGTCCAGGATCAGATTATAGTTCCCCTCAGCAATGAGATTGTTTAATACCTCTGCCAGTTGAGAATAGGTATGGGCATCGACGAAACCATTTACATCAACCACCTGAACCAATTTGCCACCGCCAGAGGCAGTGCTAGTGGCAACATCATAGCTCCTCGTAGTGATCTCACAACCAATCATGATGTCCTCCCATCAACATTTTATCATAAACTGAAATTTTTTCAAGTCTATAACTTCTTTCTCCTTTCTAATTCCTTCCGGGCTATGTCCTGGAGGCTCTTCTCCTCCAAGCGAGTTTCGTCAAGGAGCTCGTTCAGAACTCCCACATACTCGCAGCGGCAATTCTCGCAGACGGGTATGAGGGGAGATTCTCGCTTTGGGAATATCCTCCCGTGCAGCTTAAGACACTCAGGGCAAGTCTTCTCATCCACTACCGCCCGGAACTGAATGTGCTCCAGCATGCTCGATTCCATGAGCCGCTGACGGTAACCATCCTTGGGCCGGGAAATGGTTGCCCTTTTCCACCGCGCCCCAGCCTGACTCTTTCTCACCAGGAACACAGCCACGAGAACGACGTCCACTCCTAAAAGGATAAGAAGTAACGTAAGTAGAAGCCCGTATGGCATTTCTTCCCCTCCTCGTTGCCCCGTTAGATGCTTGCTATCTAACGCGGCGAACCATCTTCTCTATATCCAGAATTCTAATTTGCTGTCCATTCAGTTTGTATGTCCCGCTGGTATATTCCCCCTCAGCCAATCGGATTTTCGCCAGTGGTATCTCTTTGATTTCCGATACCCGGTCGACCAAGATCCCGAAAACCATCTCCCCATTACTGACGATGACCACTTGCCCTGTTAGCTGCCTGTCCTGTAAGAGACCAGAGGGCTCACAGGGTTTGCTATCCACGGCTGCCTTCGGCGGCGATGAGGCACCGCAAAGCACAGCCGAAGCACCGCAAAGCACAGCCGAAGCAGTGCTGCTTCGCTGCAGTGCTGCTCCGCTAGCAGTGCCGTAAGGCAACGGGGCCTGGGAGAGGCGACCAGGGAGATGCCCCTCCTCTTCCAAGAAGCGGCCGAGGTCAATTACTGTCAGCACAGTTCCCCGAAAGCTTATCACCCCCAATATATATTCGGCTCCGCCAGGCAACTTAACTATTTCTGGCAGACGAATAATCCCGGTGACCTCTACTACCCTGAGGCCAAAGAGCTTCTCGCCACAGGAATCACGGGGAAACACAGCCGAAGCACCGCAAAGCACAGCCGA
Organism: Nitrospirota bacterium; assembly: GCA_030605915.1. Classification (GTDB taxonomy): domain Bacteria; phylum NPL-UPA2; class NPL-UPA2; order NPL-UPA2; family JAGMAN01; genus JAGMAN01. The sequence goes on from JAUWHM010000071.1 coordinate 4,383, forward strand.
AGCAGTGCTGCTTCGCTGCAGTGCTGCTTTGCTAGCACGGCTGCCTTCGGCGGCAAGGGAAATGTTCATTAACTGAACCGTCTCCTCCCTCTCTTTCTTCTTAACTACCTTAGCCATAATCGCCTAAACTTTCACGGGTAGCGTGAAGTAAAAGGTGCTCCCTTTCCCAGGGGAGCTCTCTACCCAAATCTTGCCTTTGTGGGCCTCCACCATTGCTTTGGCAATGGCCAAACCCAATCCGATTGTCTCAGTGCTTTCCCTCTTTCGGGCATCTACCGCCTGGAGCTTATCAAAGAGATTCTCCTGTTTTTCTGGAGGAATCCCCACCCCGGTATCGGTCACGCTCACCTGGAGGAAAGCTTCCTCACTGAGTTCTGCCTCACAGGAATCACGGTGAAACAGTGCTGCTTTGCTAGCACGGCTGCCTTCGGCGGCAACAGTTATTCTGCCTCCCCTGGGAGTCCACTTAACGGCATTGGAGAGGAGGTTCAAGAGAACCGTCTTCACCTTATCTCCATCGGCCGAGATGCCGGGGAGACCATCCCCGATCCGGGTGAGGAGTTCCACTCCCTTCCCCTCAGCCAGGGGCCTGATTGCCGAAATTGCCTCCTCGGCTACCTCACTTAGATTAATCTCCTCTAACTGCAATCTGGTTCTGGATAGGTCAAGCTCGGAGAACTTTAATATGTTGTCGGTAAGCTTAATCAATCTCTCGGTATCTTTGTTAATGATGGATAAGAATTCTGCCTGCTCGTCCTTAATCTCACCACTCACTCCATCCAGGAGAAGAGAGACGGCCTCCCGTGCAGAGGTTAGAGGATTGCGTAGTTCCTGAACCACCATGTAGACAAAATCTGCCTTCATCTGGTCCAGTTCCTTAAGCTTGCTGATGTCCCGGAAGACAACCACTGCGCCCACTACCTTCCCTACATCGTCTCTTAAAAGGGATAGGCTGACCAGGAGTGGCACTGCCTTACCACCTCTTTGAATGTTCATCTCCACATTCAGAATATCAGAATCCTGAGAAAGAGCCCTCTCAAAAAGACACCCTCCCAGGCAAATATCGCTGTGGATTAACTGTGGACAACTGCCGCCGATAGCCTCTTCCTCTTTAAGCCCGGTAATTTCCTGAGCGGCTGGATTGAAAGCAGTTATCCTCTTATCCCGGTCAACAGTGAAAACACCCTCAGCCATGCTCTGGAGGATGGTCTGGAGCTTAATCTTCTCAGTGGTCGATTCGTATAGTTTGCGGTCTAAGAGATGGCTTACCTGAGAAAGGATATCCTCTACCGTCCTGGGTTGCTCTCGCCCCAAGGCGTGGGCAGGCGAAGGCTGGACTCTCGGCGGAACTTCCCTGAGAAGTCTCTCCATTGACTGCAGAAGTTCCTCGGGCTGAAATCCCTTGATGATATAGTCATCAGCTCCCGTCTGAAGGCCCCAGAACTTATCTCGTGGCTGATCCTGCCCGGTGAGCATAATGACCGGTATGTGAGCGGTCTTTTTGTCATCCTTCAAAAGTCGGCAGACCTGGTAACCATTTATTTTGGGCATCAAGATATCCAGTAGAACAAGGTCAGGCTTCTCTCTATAGACCTTGTCTATGGCCTCCACCCCATTGGAGGCGGTAACCACCTGGTAACCATCCCCCTCCAATATGAACTTGACCATTTTGACTACAGTTGGAGCGTCATCAGCTACTAAAATTTTCTCTCCGGCCATTATCTGACTACTGTCTCCTCTCCCGCCTCATTGATCAAAATCACACCATCTTCCCCAATCTCTTGCACCCTCTTATCCTCAACTATGTCTCCCACCTTGACTATCCACTCCCTGTCCCCTTTGGTGAGGAGAGCGGCATCGCCAACCACTCCCGCCAGGGTTAAGGTTGCTGGCCTTACCTGCGGCCGTCGTTCTCCACTTACCGGCAGGAATGGGTCCTCCCTCCCCAATCCTTCTAGCTCTATTCCTTTATCCTTAGCTAACTTCCTCTCCCCCGGTGGCTCCTTTTTGGGAGTGCGTTTAACCTCCCGGCTGGGCACCTGAGTCACTGCCCCTTTCCTTCTTTCCCCCTGACAGCCAGCCAGGACGATGAATGGGAGAAGGATGAGCAAGCAATAAAGCTTGATACCTCTCATCATTTCGCCTTTCCTTCACTAACAATATGGAGATTGAGCCTTAAGTTCACCTCTAATTGAGGAAGATTGGCCTGGTCAGCTTCCATATTGATCGTCTCCATGGTAAGGGAAGGCTCTCTCTCCTTCAATTTGCTGACTAAATTACAGATGGTAGCATAGCTCCCCACGAGATTCATCTCCACCGGCATCCTCATCAAACGAACCCTCATCTTCTCCTGGGTGCGTGGCCGGGCCCTCCTCCTGCCACGGCGGAGAACTTCGCCTTTGGGGAGCGGTTTCATAACAAGAAGGCGGTTTCCCGTAGCCTCTACTAACTCTGGCAGTTCCCTTAAAAGGGAATCTGCCCCCTCCTCCGTAAGGAGCTTCTTGTCTATCTCTTTCAGTTTTTCTTCTAACTTCCCATAGGCCGCCTCCAATTTCCCTAAGTTCTCTGACTTCTCCCGAGCCGCCTGAAGCAATTTCTTCTTGGAGAGAAGCTCTTTCCGAGCCGCCTTTAGGTTGTTGCCCTGCGGCTGGATGAGAAACAAATGACTGCCGTAGATGAAGGCAAGCAATATGACCACGGCCAAGATTGCCTTCTCCCGATTCCCCAACTGTGCTAATTTACTGAAATCCATAATTTAATCTGTGGCTATTTTCGCCGAGAGCTCAAAGTTTATAAAAGCTTTCTTTCCCCTCACTTCATCCCTTATAAAATTTAGGTTCACTGAACTGATGAAGTCGGATTTGCTAAGAGAACTGAGGAAACGAAAGACCGATTCCTTGGAAAGGGCTCCCCCCTCCAAAAGCATTTCCTTCCCCTTTGTAGAGCTTATGCTGAACAACCAGACGTCCTCGGGGATGAGAGTCTTGAGATCCTCTAAGACTGCCTGATAAGGAATAACCCCAATCTTCTCTACCAGCACCCCTTTCTTCCTCAGGTCCAGATTAATCTGTCTCATTCTCCTCTCTATCTCCAGCGTCTTGGCCAGGGGAGTGCCTGACTCTTCCATCTGATTAGATACCTCAGATACCTCCCTCTGGACAGAATTTATCCGGGACCGGAAGGAGAAATAGTTCCCCAGAAAGAAGACCAGCACCAGCCCCATGAGGATGAGGAAAAGTAAAAGTTCTACCCGGAAGCGATTCAACCTTACCCTCTCCAATGGCAGGAGGTTGAGATTCACAGGAAAAGGGGAACTCCCTTCCCCTCGCATAGCTAAACCGATGGTGGTGGCTAAGGATGACCCAGAAGCGCTTTCCCACTCCTTCCCCTTCGCCTCAACTGCCTTAATGGGGTCAGCTATTTCCACCGGGGAGCTTATCTCTTTAGCTATGATGTCCTTAAACTTCTCCTGATAAGGGCCACTGGCCGTAAGAACAACCTTCCCAATCTCCTCCCCCTTGCTCAGTTCGGTATGATAGAAGTTAAGAGCCAATTTTATCTCTTTTATCAAGTCCTTAACCGAATCAGGGTTCTCAGACAGGTGCCCCTCCCCAAAATCTAAGTTGCGGGAGAAGCAGAGATTCTTTCCCTTAATGATGTTGAGGCTGGTAGCCTCTGGCTCAATGACCACCAACATGGCTGCCTCTTCAGTGGAGAGAGTTAGGTTGGTTGCCGCTAAAGCACGCATTGCTGATAGGGTGGTAACATCCACGCTCTCTACCCTCAACCCAGCTTCATCGAAAGCACTCAGGTAAGAATCGCATATGCCCTTCCTCACTGCACTGAGGAGCACCTTCACTCTCTTCCCAGCCAGGACTTCCCCCGGTGGATGGAAATCTATTACTGCTTCATCTCCCCCAAAGACGACATACTGGTCAACTTCTCCTCGCAGAGCCTCCCTCATCTCATTCTGAGGCATGGGCGGTAGCTCAACGAAACGGATGAGGGCTGCCCCACCTCCGATAGCCGTCACCACTCTCTTTGACTTAACCTTTCCTGAGCTCATGAGGTGCCGAATAGCTGCCCCCACTTTCTTCCCATCAGTGACCTTCCCCTTCTTTATCGTCCCTTTGGGAGTGGGAACGGAGGCAAACTGCTCCAGCCTCCATCTTTCCCCTTCCCTCACTAAGGAGGCCAGAGAGATTAGATTGGGGTCAATATAAAGTCCAATAGCCTTCCTCCTCGGCTTCAAACGAGAGGAGATTCTCCGAAAAGCTTCCTT
>JAUWHM010000009.1 GCA_030605915.1 Nitrospirota bacterium
TGAAACAAAGCGATTACCATGCACCAGAAGTTCAAGCGTGCCATTCTGTATTGTTGGAAATACTGACCGTCTTGGGCGAGTTTCGAAAAGATATTGTTATTGTGGGAGGAAATGTTCCTCCACTTCTTATTCCTTCTGCCAAGGAAAAATATCCGGGGACATTGGATATTGACCTTGCTTTAGACTTCCAGCATATCGAAGACGACACCTATAAGACCATCGTTGAAGCATTAATGGCCAAGAGTTACTATCAGAAGGAAGGAGAGCAACCTTTTATTTTTTACAGGGATGTTGAGAATAAATTAGGGAATAAAATAACAGTGGAGGTCAATCTGCTGGCGGGAGAATACGGTGGAACAGGGAAAAGGCGACGTCACCAAAGGGTGCAAGATGCTCAAGTTAGAAAGGCAAGAGGCTGCGACCTCGTTTTCGAAAGTCCAGCAAAGATTGAACTCTCAGGTATGTTACCAAATGGGGCCATGAATAGGGTAATCATTAAAGTGGCCAGCATTGGAACTTTCTTGGTGATGAAAGGAATGGCTCTTTGGCAACGGATGAATGAAAAAGACGCTTATGATATCTATTACTGTTGCAAGAATTACCCCGGTGGACTTAAACCGATAGTTGAAGCAATTAGACCCCTCGTCAAAAATAGTTTGGCGAAAGAGGGTCTGGAGAAAATTAAGGCAAAATTTGCCACAGTAGATGGAATAGGCCCAAGTTGGGTGACGGACTTTCGTGAGATCTCAGACCAAGAGGAGAGAGATAGGATTCAGAGGGAAGCCTTCGAACTGATAAATGCCTTGATGGAAAAACTTGGTATTGAGCCTTTTTTAGAATAATCTCCGTTTACTCTCTTCATTTTCTGAGCAGGTAAAGAGGGGAAGGTCTCAACATTTAACATTTTGCTTTTTGGGTAGAAGGCTTCAAAACCCAAAACACCAAGAACCTCCAGAAAAATCTCAAAAAATACTTGACGGGTTTTAGCGTTATGGTATAATTTACCCTGAGCACAACGTTAGTGCGTAAGGAACAAAGGCGTTCTCTGTGACCTTTTGTGGCAGAGGAGAGCCTTTTTTTATTATTTGAGGATAGTAGAGATGGCTGCTACAGATTTAAAAAAGGTTAATAGGATACTGGAAAATAGGGAAGGAACTTCCGGTGAATTGATTGAAGCGTTGCAGGATGTCCAGGAAAGTTATAACTATCTTCCAGAGGAGGTATTGAGAACTGTATCAGAAAGATTGGAAGTGCCTCTTATTGAAGTATTTAGAGTGGCCAATTTTTATAAGTCTTTCACCCTGAAACCGCGTGGAAAGCATCTCCTTACTATCTGTATGGGAACAGCCTGCCATGTCCGAGGAGCGCCTAAGTTGGCCGATGAAGTCCTCGGTCAGCTTGGGGTCAAACCGGGTGAAACTACCGAAGATGGTCAGTTCACGGTGGAGACAGTCAATTGTTTAGGTGCATGTGCATTAGGCCCGGTGGTAGTGTTAGATAAAGAATATTATGACCATATGACTCCTGGCAAATTGCGGGCCATAGTACAAAAGGTTCGTAAAAAGAGCAGAGAGAAAGTGAAGGTTTAATGACCAGATTAAGATCCATTGAAGAACTTACAGCTTTACAAGAGAGAAAAAGGCCTCTAGACAAAGGTAAGGCGACTATTGTGATTATATCTTCGGGTACCTGTGGTCGGGCCTGTGGATCGTTGAGCGTTATAGATGTGTTAAAAAAAGAGATCAAAAGGCACAGGCTTGGAAATAGGGTTAGACTACGCATTACAGGCTGTCACGGGTTTTGCGAGCAGGAGCCGCTTATGGTTATCGAACCGGGGAATATCTTTTACTGCCATATTAAGCCAGAGGATGTAGCTGAAATTGTTTCAATGACTCTACAAGATGGCAACATTATTGAAAGATTGCTGTATGAAGATCCTGCTTCTGGCAAGAAGATTGTCCGCGAAGCAGATATACCATTTTATAAAGTTCAGGACAGGGTTGTTCTGGGACAGAATAAGTTAGTTGACCCCACGGATATTAATGATTATATAGCCAATGGCGGGTATTCTGCCTTAATTAAGGTTTTGACATCTATGAAACCAGAAGAGGTTATAGAGGAAGTTAAGAAGTCCGGACTCAGAGGGAGGGGTGGCGGCGGATTTCCTACCGGGAGAAAGTGGGAATACTGCCGGCGGGCTGAAGGCAGTCCCAAATATGTTATCTGTAATGCTGATGAAGGCGACCCCGGCGCTTATATGGATAGGAGCGTCTTGGAAGGAAATCCTCATGCGATTATTGAGGGAATGATTATTGGAGCATTTGCTATTGGGGCAGAATACGGGTATATATATGTGAGGAAAGAATATCCATTGGCAGTAGAACATTCAAAAATAGCGATGCAACAAGCAGAAGAGATAGGACTTTTGGGAGAAAATATTCTGGGAACAGACTTTTCATTTGATATAAAGATAGCCAGGGGCGGTGGTGCATTTGTCTGCGGAGAATCAACGGCCTTAATGGCTTCTCTGGAAGGTAAGGTGGGAGAACCAAGACCCAAGGATATTCATACTACAGATAAGGGATTTATGGATCTCCCGACAAATCTTAATAATGTGGAGACCTGGGCTAATGTACCTTCCATTATTAATCAGGGAGCCTCGCACTTTGCCTCAAAGGGCACTTCCAAGAGTAAAGGGACAAAGATTTTCGCCCTAACCGGACAAATAAGAAACACAGGATTGGTAGAAGTTCCCATGGGAGCCACTTTGCGGGAGATTATCTACAATATAGGCGGTGGTTCTGCTAACGGAAAGAGGATTAAAGCAGTTCAAACAGGCGGGCCATCCGGAGGCTGTTTACCGGAGGAGCTTTTTGATCTGCCGGTAGATTTTGAGGCATTAACTGAAGCGGGTTCAATGGTAGGTTCAGGTGGAATGGTGGTAATGGATGAGGGAACCTGCATGGTTGATGTTGCCAAATATTTCTTAAAATTCCTTATAGATGAATCTTGCGGCAAATGTGTCCCTTGCCGGGTGGGCTTGAGCCGCATGTTAGAAGTAATAAACGATATTACAGAAGGTAGAGGCACAGAAGAGAAACTCGAACTTTTACAGGATACGGCGGGAACAGTATCTATAGCTTCATTATGTGCTCTGGGTAAGACAGCGCCAAATCCAGTACTTTCTACAATCAAGTATTTTCGTACGGAGTACGAGGTGCACATAAAGAAGAAGCGTTGCCCTGCTGGTGTATGCAGGGAGTTGATACATTATTCCATCAGGGAAGATAAATGTACGGGCTGTGGCACCTGTTTGAAGGCCTGTCCTCATGGTGCCATCGCAGGAAAAAAGAAAAAGGCTCACAAAATCAATGATGATAAATGTCAGAAGTGCGGGATTTGTGAAGAGGTATGTAAATTTGATGCAATCAGCATAACATGACGAAAATTGGGGGATGGTATGTACCTCATTCCCGGGCAATGTAGCCAGATGAATTTGATTCGATGACGCTGTTGTCCAAAAAAGGAGACGCTGTTGTCTGCCTATGTAACGCTCACTATCAATGGAGCCAAAGTAAAGGCTCCGGAAGGTAGATCTGTCTTAGATGTAGCCTTAGACTATGGCATATGTATTCCGCACCTCTGTCACGTGCGCGGACTTACACCTATCGGGGCATGCCGTCTCTGTATCGTGGAGGTTGTTAAAAATGGTAAATCAAAAGTTACTACCTCCTGCACGCTTGAAGTGGAAGAAGGAATGGTGATTTTAGCTCATACAGAAAAGATACTTAAGGCAAGAAAGAATATCGCTGAGATGTTAGTGGCGGAAGCGCCTAATTCACGTGCTATTCAAGATGTTGCCCTCAGGTGCGGTGTTAAGGAGGTGCGGTATCCATTTCGTAACAAAGATTGCGTTTTGTGCGGACGGTGTGTACGGGCCTGCAGTGAAATATGGCAGTCTAAATCTTTGGGTTTTGTAGGGCGTGGAAAGGAGCGCCATGTTGCTTTACCGTTTGATAAACGCCCGGAATTCTGTAAAAGATGTAATGCCTGTATAGACCTTTGTCCGATGACAATTACTCCCTGTCCCGGTCCTATGAAAAAGGGCGAAGAGTACCTTTGCGGCTTATGTGAATCACAACTGTCAATGGCGGAAGAAATCCCGGATAGTTGTATAGATTGTAGGTTAGGGGAAGGGTTTAGTTGTATAAGAAAAAAACCATAAAAACATGAAAGAGCGAGCCCCCGGCTATATGAGCCGTAGGCTCGAAGAGGAGGACGGAAATGAATTTACAACAACCAAATGCTAATGATGCAACACAGACAGCGAATAGATCCCGGAGTGTTGTTCCCGGATCAGGACTGTGTACGCGCTGTATTGATGGATGCAGGGGGAACTGCGACGTTTTTAAAGCAAGTTTCCGGAGCCGTGAGGTGATTTATCCCGGGCCCTTCGGTGAGATTTCAGCAGGCGGTGACAAGAATTACCCGGTAGATTATTCTCATATCAATATTCAGGGATATGCTATGGAAGCAAAGGGGCTTCCGGAAGGGGTTGAAGCCAATCCTGACAGTGCCATCTTTCCCAAGGTAGATACCGAGACCTCATACGGTTGGGATAAGAAGGTAAAGATGAGAGTTCCCGCTTTCACCGGAGCGCTCGGTTCTACGGAAATAGCCAGAAAGAACTGGGAGCATTTTGCCATCGGAGCGGCTATTTCGGGGGTAACTCTTGTTTGCGGGGAGAACGTTTGCGGTATCGATCCAGAGTTACAGTTAGATTCAAAAGGAAAAATCAAAAAAGCGCCTGATATAGACAGAAGGATAGAAACTTATAGAAAATTCCATGAAGGCTACGGGGAACTTCTGGTTCAGATGAATGTGGAAGATACCCGTTTGGGCGTGGCCGAATACGTGAGAAAAAAGCATAACCTGGAAACCATCGAGCTTAAATGGGGACAGGGAGCAAAGTGTATAGGCGGGGAAATCAAGGTTAAGACTTTGGAAAGGGCACTGGAGTTAAAAAAACGCGGTTATATTGTTACTCCCGATCCAGCGCTTAAGTGGGTTCGCAAGGCCCATAAAGCAGGAGCTGTCAGGGAATTCGAACGCCATTCCCGTCTGGGGTTTGTGACAGAGGAAGATTTCTTTGCAGAGATTAAACGCCTCAGGGACCTGGGTTTTAAGCGGATAACCTTGAAGACGGGGGCCTATCCTATGAGAGAGCTGGCCATGGCCATTAAGTATGGTTCAATAGCCAAAATAGATCTTCTGACAATTGACGGTGCGCCGGGTGGAACCGGAATGAGTCCCTGGAGAATGATGGAAGAGTGGGGAGTGCCCACATTCTATCTTCAGTCTATGACCTATGAAATATGTGAGAAGCTGATTGAAAAAGGAATGCGTGTTCCTGATATTGCCATTGCCGGAGGCTTCTCTACAGAAGACCATATCTTCAAGGTATTGGCCATGGGTGCCCCATATGTGAAAGCGGTTTGTATGGGAAGAGCATATATGATCCCGGGAATGGTTGGTAAGAATATCGGATATTGGATTGAAGGTAAGGGTCTGCCTCAGACTGTCTCTCGATATGGAAAGACCCCGGAAGAGATATTCGTATGCTATGATGAGCTTGCCGAGAAATATGGCAAGATAATGAAAGAGATTCCTCTGGGAGCGATAGGAATTTACAGCTTTGCCCAGAAACTGAAGGTGGGACTTCAGCAGCTAATGGCCGGAAGCAGAAACTTCAGACTAAGTACTATTTCGAGAAAGGACATCATGTCTTTGACGGAAGAGGCGGCGAAAGTTTCCGGCATTCCCTACATTATGGATGCCTATCGCGAGGAAGCTGAGGAAATCCTCGATGGAAGTCTCAAATAATCTTTGATAGAAAATAAATAATTGTTGGCTAATTGCTGCTCCCGGCCGGCAAATTTAAAACTGAAGGGAGGTCAAGTATGAGTGAAAAAGGGTTATGTAGTAGTTGTGTGAATGATAAAGGGTGCACTTTCCCTAGAAAGTTTCCTGTTTTGCAGTGTGAAGAGTTCACCGGTTTTGAACCGAAACCGACAAAGAGGAGAAAGGCAAAGTGTGAGAAGATGAAATTTGATGAAGCGCCAACGGTATGGGAGTAATTTAGACAGAAAAATCGAAAGTAAATTTTTACCGACGATAAAAAATGTGTGAAAAAATTTGCTTGCGATTTTTTAATGATGTGGTAAAATTCGCTAAGAAAGGAGGGTAGAAGAATGGATGTCAAAGCAGTAGAAAGAAGGATAGAGGAGACACCAACTCCTGAGGTGAAGAAGGTAGCTCTGGCTTATTCTGGCGGACTTGACTCATCACTCTGTCTTAAGCTCCTGCGGGATAAATACAAAGCTAAGGAGACTATCCCGGTCACGGTTGATGTCGGCCAGGGGGAAGAGGAGATTAAGATAGGCCGGGAGAAGGCGAAGCTTTTCAACCTGGAGCCGGTAATGGTAGATGTCCGGGAGGAATTCACTGAGCGCTGGATGGCGAAGGCAATTCAGGCGAATTCTGACTACCTTGGTTACCCGGTCTCTACATCTATGACTCGTCAGCTCATTGCCCGTAAGGTGGCTGAGGTAGCCCTGGAACGTGGCTGCGATGCCATTATGGAGGGCAGTACCGGGAAGGGTAACGACCAGTACAGAATGCACAATGTCTTCAAATTATTCGCTCCTGATCTTACTATTCTTGTTCCGGTCAGAGATTTCGATTTAAGCCGGGGGGAAGAGGAAGCACTCTGTAAGAAATGGGGTATACCGCTTACTGAAGTAATTTCTGGCGGTGACGATAAGACGATGTGGTGCCGTTCCATCGCCAGTGGGGCTATTGACCTTAACCAGGAAATCCCCAAGGAGGTCTGGATGTGGTATGTCGTGCCTGAAGATGCTCCTGATGAAGCAACCATACTGGAACTTGAGTTCGAGAACGGTATCCCCACAGCCATAGACGGAAAGAAGATGCCCCTGAGTGAATTAGTTCCCTATCTGAACGAGGCAGGTGGAAAGAATAGCATCGGCAAGATAGATATGTTTGAGGATGGAATCATTGGCTTGAAATCAAGGGAACTTTACGAGGCTCCAGCTGCTACCATTATCCTGAAAGTTCACCGCGACTTGGAGCAGCTATGCATGCCGAAGGAGGAGATTCAGTTTAAAAAACAGGTAGAGCAGCGCTGGGCCTACGTGGTCTACCACGGAGATTGGTATCATCCCCTGAGAGAAGACTTAGACGCCTTCATCGAAAAGTCACAGGGGGTAGTGAATGGCAGGGTAAAGGTTAAGTTATACAAAGGAACGGTAGACATTATAAGTCGGGAGTCGAGTACAGGTCTTTTCAGCTCGGAGCTTAGATCGCTGAAGAGCAAGGGATTCAATCAACAGGACTCTGGCCCGGCTACTAAAATCCATGGACTGCAGTACGAGATATTGGGGAAGAGAAGCCGATGAATCCTTGGCAGAAGGACTACCAGTTAAACAGGGAGGTAGAGAGGAAAAATTCATGAAACCTATTAAGATTATTCCTTGTTTGGATGTGAAGGACGGTCGAGTAGTTAAGGGGATAAAATTCGTTAATCTAAGAGATGCCCGGGACCCGGTTGAGGCCGCGGTTTCTTATTGTAAAGAAGGGGCAGATGAGCTGGCCTTTTTAGATATCGCCGCCTCGGTTGAGGGAAGGGCAACGAGATTAGAGTGGGTAAAGAAAGTTGCAGAAGTCGTCCGCCTGCAGCGGATTCCATTCACTGTAGGCGGGGGAATTAGGAATTTAGAAGATATGGAGGCTTTATTCAACCTGGGAGTAAGCAAAGTTTCCATAAATACTGCCGCTGTTAAAAATCCAGATTTGATAAAGGAAGCATCAGAGCGATTTGGCAAACAAAGGATTGTGGTAGCCATAGATGGAAGGAAAAACCCGGAAGGAAAAGGCCTGCCGCGACTGGAAGTCTTAATTAAGGGAGGGGCTGAGCCAACTGGCCTGGATGTCGTTGAGTGGGCAAAGAAGGTGGAAGCTCTGGGAGCGGGTGAAATTTTGTTGACCAGCAAAGATGCCGATGGCACCAAGCAAGGTTATGACCTGGAGATGACCAGGGCAGTGGCTGAGGTGGTCTCTGTGCCTGTAGTTGCCTCGGGTGGAGCAGGAAAACTTGAGCATCTCTACGATGCTGTTACTGAGGCAGGTGCATCTGCAGTTTTATGTGCTTCAGTATTTCACTTCGGTGAGATTTCCATTAAGGAGGCAAAAGAATACTTGAAAAGTAAGGGGGTGCCGATCAAATGAAAATCGAGGCAAAGCGATTTATCAATGAAAAATTGGAAGAGATAAAGAAAGAGGTGGGGAATACAGGGGTGCTGGTTGCCACGTCTGGTGGTGTTGATAGCATGACCTGTGCTCTTTTAGCTTACAAGGCATTGGGCAAAAGAGCAGTTATACTTTTTATAGACGATGGCCTGATGAGGGAAAGTGATGAAAAGAGGGCCAGAGAGGAGCTTAAACCCTTTGGTATAACTGTAAAGATTTTAAATGCACAAAAGGATTTCTTCAAGGCTCTAAAAGGAAAAGAAGACCCTGAAGAGAAACGAAAGGCCTTCCGCCAGGTCTTTTATAAGACGCTGGGTAAGGCAGTTAAGCAAAATAAAGTAGAGTCATTAATTCAGGGCACCATCGCTGCCGATATTATTGAAACGAAGGGCAAAATTAAGACCCAACATAACATCTTAAAGCAGATAGGCATTGACCCCAAGAAACGCTTTGGCTTTAGGGTAGTGGAGCCCCTGCGAGAAATTTTTAAATACCAGGTGAGGCAAGTGGCAAAGGAGTTAGGATTCTCCCCTCGGGTTTATAAACAGATGCCTTTCCCTGGGCCTGGGTTGGCAACTAGAATAATAGGAGAGGTGACGCCTCAAAAAGTCAAGATTTTAAGACGGGCTACAGCGATAGTGGAAGATGAGATTGAGCAGCTGCGGCCATTTCAGGCGCTTGCTGTTTTATTGAACGATAAGGCCACCGGCATAAGAAAAGGAAAGAGGTCTTTTGGTAACATCATAGCAGTCAGGTCTGTAGAGAGTAAGGATGCCATGACAGCATCGGTCACCAGGGTCCCCTGGCGGATCCTGGAGAAAATCAGGGATAGAATCATAGAGGAGATCCCCCAGGTGGTAAAGGTCCTATTTGATATCACCCCGAAACCACCAAGCACAATTGAATATATATAGAAAAAATAAGTGTGGTAATTTGTAAACTTAAGAAATTCTGAAAGGAGATTAAGGAAATGGCAGAGCAAAACCTATTTGAGATTGTACAAAAGCAGTTGGATGAGTGTGCAAAGATTCTAAAGTTAGATTCTAATGTACATGCAATGCTTCGCGTTCCCATGCGTGAGCTTCACGTATCCTTACCGGTTCCGATGGATGACGGCACAATCCGTGTATTTCAGGGGTTCAGAGTTCAGTACAACGATGCAAGGGGTCCAACAAAGGGGGGCATAAGATTTCATCCTGAGGAAACAATAGATACGGTGCGAGCGCTTGCTGCCTGGATGACATGGAAATGCGCTCTTTTAGACCTCCCCCTTGGAGGAGCTAAAGGTGGGATAATCTGCAATCCTAAGGAGATGTCCCAGGGTGAATTGGAACGTTTAAGCCGGGCATACATACAAGCTATATGGCAGTTCATTGGCCCTGATAAAGACATCCCTGCGCCTGATGTTTACACAAATCCTCAAATAATGGCCTGGATGATGGATGAGTATTCAAAGATTGCCGGAAAGAATCAATTTGGTATCATTACTGGTAAACCACTTTGCCTTGGTGGTTCTGCTGGACGCGATGACGGAACGGCTCAAGGTGGGTGGTATACCATTGGTGAAGCGGCAAAAGAATGTGGCGTAGAGCTTAAGCAAGCCACTGTTGCCGTCCAGGGGTATGGGAATGCTGGATATTATGCAGGATACCGCGGTAAAACTCTCTTTGACTCTAAGATAGTAGCTGTTAGTGACACTAAAGGAGGGATATTTAGTAAAGGGGGTCTTGATCCAGAAGCAGTTCGTGAACACAAAGCTAAGACAGGTTCGGTAATCAATTTCCCGGATACCAAAGCTATTTCCAATGAAGAACTCCTGGAACTTGATGTGGATATACTTATTCCTGCAGCTTTAGAAAATGTCATCACAGAAAAGAATGCTACAAACATTAAAGCTAAGATCGTTGCGGAATTAGCCAATGGCCCAACTACACCAGAAGCGGATGATATTCTGTATAAAAAAGGTGCTCATGTGATACCTGATTTCTTATGCAATGCTGGCGGAGTAACAGTCTCATATTTTGAGATGGTTCAAAACTTCTATATGTACTACTGGGACGAAAAAGAAGTTCACCAGCGTTTAGACAAAAAAATGACCGCTGCTTATTACTCAGTACTAAACATTTCCAAGAAATACAACATAAATATGCGGCAGGCTGCCTATGTAGTTGCTGTTGAACGTATTGTTGAAGCAATGAAACTTCGTGGTTGGGTTTAGGAGGAAAAGCCCCTTCTAAACGATTAAAAATCAAGAGGCTTTTGATTAAGGGCATCTTGTAATTAAAATCGGCATTGATTCTCCACGGTTTAACTGCATCTTTGGCTATCGCCAGGCATGTCCACAGCATGTTGCCAGGTCAATATTGATATAAATATTGATATGAATTCCTTTTCAATTTCCCCTCTTCATGGTATCCTATTACCAGCCGCGATGCACCACCAGCACTTTTTACATTAATTTAAGGGCGCTGAGTTCAGGAGGATGAGAGATGATAACAGAAATTTTGCTCGTAGTTGTTGTAATACTCCTACTTCTCCTGATTTTCTTAATTCATAGAGGTAGAAGTGGCAGGATTGAAACAAAAGATATTGAATCTGCCCTATCCAAGGTCTGGAGGGAATCGGGCTTAGATGAAAAGGTAGGGGAGCTGACGACCCATGCCCGGGACATCCGGGAAACTCATAGGTCAATTGAACAGATGCTTCGAGTGCCTAAAGAGAGAGCTTCTCTTGGCGAGCTAAGCTTAGAAACAATTCTATCAGACCAACTTCCCCCGGATATGTTTGGTATTAGAGAAAGAATTCTTGACGGGAAAACCCCAGATGCCTGCATCAAATCAACTGTCGGGCTAATTTGTATAGATTCTAAGTTCCCGCTTGATAACTACAGAAAAATGATAGAAGCAGAGGAAGCCAAAGAAAAAGAAAGCTCCAAAAAGCAATTTAGCAGAGATGTCCAGGGTCATCTCGATAAAATTTCTGCTGATTATGTATGCCCGGAAAAGGGCTCGGCTGAGTTCGCTTTCGCTTACATCCCTTCAGAAGGGGTTTACTATTTCTTAGTCAATGAAGCCTACCAAATGCTACGAGATTATACCAGAAAAGGAGTACAGGTAGTATCCCCACTGACTCTTTCACATAAAATCGAACTTATAAAAGCAGGTGTTCATGCAAAGAAACTTTCCCAAGATGCAGAAAAAGTAAAGAACAATCTCCTTAAGCTTTCACAACGATTCGACAAGATTGATGAAATATGGCGAGTATTTTATAACAGTCATTTCAAAAATCTGGAAGGTAAAGCCGAAGAGTTAGATGAAGCCTATAAAAAGCTAAGAGGAGAATTTGATAGAATCTCAAAAATGCCTGAAGAACAGTAAATCTGGTGTCTAAGACAATAGAAAAAAATGAAGAATATCCTGGTGACTGGCCGCCCGGGGGTGGGGAAGACAACATTGATCAAGAAGGTCATCAAAGACCTTAAACTGGATGCCGGTGGTTTCTATACTGAGGAAGTGAGGAAGGGAGGCATCCGGCAGGGATTCGAGATCGTTACCCTCAGTGGAAAGAGGGGAACATTGGCTTCTGTGAACTTCAAGAGTCCTTACCGAGTGGGGAAATATGGAGTGAACCTCAGAGACTTAGAGGAAGTAGGGGGAGGAGCTATAGAGGAAGCTATTGAGAAGAATAGCTTTCTTGTCATTGATGAGATCGGCAAAATGGAGCTATTCTCTGAGAAGTTCATTTCTCTTCTCAAGAAAGCGCTGGAAAGTCCGGTTAATCTCCTGGGAGTGATTAAACTCAAGGATGACCATCTTACCAGCGAGATAAAGAGTCGCCCCGATACCGTGGTCTATTTTTTAGATCGTCAAAATTTCTCTCAAGTGGAACAGAAGGTGAAGGAAACCATCAGGTGAGCTGTTGAAGATGGAAGGGCCAAGACCAGCTAAGAAAGAAGAATTTGACGAGCTAATGATTCTCCTTGACCAAGTATTTAAGCCAGGAGGGGAAAGGAGCCTTCGTGATGAGTTTCCCCACGTCTATATTAACCAGGAAAAGATGCTCAAGAATATGATCATCGTCAAGGAAAATGGTCAAGTAGTAAGTCATGCATCCATAATTCCACTCAAGGTTTTTGTCAGTGAAAGCGTTCTGGAAGTAGGGGGAATTGGCGGGGTAGCCACTAAGGCTAAGTACCGCCGTCGGGGCTTTGCCTCAAGGATTCTCAACTATTGCATCTCCAGGATGAAGGAGTATGGATTCGACATCTCCATATTATGGGGCCTGCGCGATTGTTACAGGAGACTTGGTTGGGAGTTAGGTGGGAGAGAATATATCTATACTTTAACCAAGAGGTCGATTCCACTGCTGGATTCAAAGTCAGCTCAGGTCTGGAAATATGAAGGAGATGAGGGAGATTTAGAAAAGATAATCAGGATTCATGGCCGGGAGCCGATGCACGTTATGCGCTCTCGGGATACATACAAACTTCTCCTTGGCCTTCCCCCCGACGAGGTTTGGCTGAGCCAAATTGGCCAGAAGGACCATTCCTATGCTGTCATCCGAGGCGAGGGAAGGAGGAGAATAGTAGCCGAGTTCGGGGGCAAGAGGGAAAGCTTCTCCCAGCTTCTTAAACATATCATTGAACAGTTGCAACTGGAGGAGCTCCTCATCCCGGCTCCGCCAACCCGTAGTGAACTAACCTCTCTCCTTGTAAAGGTGAGTCTATACTGGACGATAAATCCACTGGGGATGATAAGAATAATTGATTTAAGGAGATGTTTGGAGAAGTTAAGGGATAATATGAATGCCAACTTAGAGAAATCTGGACAAAGGAGAGGAGAGGTAAGCTTAGAGGTCCGAGATACAGGGCAGAAAGTTACTCTGGAGACAGACAGAGAGGTTCACATCTCCGAGAAAGAGGTGAGGTCTAAGGTGAGACTGGATCAGCGAGAGATGGTAAGATTAATCTTTGGCCTGGATTCCCCCAGTCGAGGTTTCCAGCTCAAAAGTGAGCTGGGCCTGCTCCTTGACCAAGTCTTCCCCGTTGACCTTTACCTCCGGAGGCTGGACCATATCTGAGGAGTAGTTGGCCGGCAGGCAGGTGGTTAAGAAGTTTTCTTGCATCAGAGGCGACAGCATGATAAGATTATGGTAGTGGCAGGAAGGAGGTCAGCAGTTGAAAGAGGGTTATCCTTTTTCAGAGATTGAAGAGAGATGGCAGAGGTTCTGGGCTGAGAAGCGTCTCATGTACATGGATGAGTCCTCACGGAAGCCAAAATACTATTGCCTGATGATGTTCCCTTACCCTTCCGCCGCCCTTCATGTTGGCCATGGAAGGAACTATATCATCGGGGACGTAGTGGCTCGCTATAAGCTGATGAGGGGATATAATGTCCTTGCCCCCATGGGATGGGACGCCTTTGGCCTTCCTGCCGAGAACGCCGCCATACAGGAGAACATCCATCCGGCGAAATCAACTCGAGAGCACATTAAGAAAATGAAAGAGCAGCTCAGGCAGTGGGGAGCCCTCTACGACTGGGACCGGGAGATAGCTACCTGTGAGCCAAACTACTATAAGTGGACTCAATGGCTCTTCCTGAAACTGTTTGAGAAAGGATTAGCCTATAAGAAATTGGCTCCCGTCAACTGGTGCCCCTCCTGTTCAACCACGCTGGCCAATGAGGAAGTTATAGATGGCAGATGTGAACGTTGCGACAGTAAAGTTACTCAGAAAGACCTAGAGCAGTGGTTCTTTAAGATTACCGAATATGCCCAGAGACTACTGGATGACCTGCAGCTTTTGAAAGAATGGCCCCTGCGGGTAAAGATAATGCAGGAGAACTGGATTGGAAGGAGTGATGGAGTGGAGATAGATTTTCGCCTGGAGGGAGATGACGGGGTCCTCCCCTGCTTCACCACCCGACCAGACACCATTTATGGAGTGACCTATATGGTGCTTGCTCCCGAGCATCCATTGGTGGCTAAGTTATCCGAAGGAGGGGAAGAGAAAAAGGCCGAGATAACCCGTTTCGTAGAGAAGGCAAGACAGGAGAGCTTAACTTCCCGGGCCTCGGCTGATGTGGAGAAAGAGGGAATCTTCACTGGAACTTATGTCAGGAATCCCGCCAATGGGGAGAAAGTTCCCCTCTGGATAGCCAATTATGCGCTCATGGAATATGGGACCGGGGCAGTTATGGCCGTTCCCGCTCATGACCAGCGAGATTTTGAGTTTGCCAAGAAATACAGTCTGCTCATTAAGATAGTCATTCAAAATCCAGAGGCTCCCCTTGCGGTAGATTCTATGGAGGCCGCTTACATTGAGGATGGCGTTCAGATTAACTGCGGACCTTTCAATGACCTTCCTAATCGAGAGGCTATGGAGAAGATTGCTGATTACCTTGAAGAGAAGGGGCTTGGGCGAAGACGAGTAGCCTATCGGCTGCGGGACTGGCTCATCTCCCGCCAGCGATACTGGGGAGCACCAATTCCCATTATCTATTGCGAGGACTGTGGCACTGTTCCCGTTCCTGAAGACGACCTGCCCGTGAAACTCCCAGAGAAGGTTGAGTTCAAGCCAAAGGGACAGTCCAGGGGACAGTCCCCCCTGGCTCAAGTTGCAGAATTCGTCAATACTTCCTGCCCTCGTTGCGGAAGAGCGGCCAGAAGGGAGACGGATACCATTGCCCAGTGGCTCTGCTCCTGCTGGTATTTTCTTCGCTATTTATCATCCAAGGATAAGGACAGACCATTCGACTCTCAGCTTGTAAATGGCTGGCTTCCAGTTGACCAGTATATTGGAGGAGTGGAACATGCTATTCTGCACCTGCTTTATTCCCGTTTTATTACCAAGGTTCTCTATGATTTAGGTTATGTTAACTTCAAGGAACCATTCCAGAGGCTATTCACGCAGGGTATGATCATCAAGGATGGAGCCAAGATGTCCAAGTCTAAAGGAAATGTGGTCAGCCCGGATGAACTGATCGCTAAATATGGAGCTGATACGGTCAGGCTCTATACCCTCTTTATTGGTCCCCCGGAGAAGGATGCTGAATGGGATGATAGGTCAGTGGAAGGAGCCTATCGTTTCCTGAATCGAATATGGAACAGAGTCACATCTCACCAGGAAAACTTTATCAAAGTGCCCAGGAGGCGAATCATCTTTCCCGAGCTTTCCTCAGGAGAAAAGCATCTATATCGCAAGGTGCATCAGACTATCAAAAAAGTTACGGAAGATATAGAGAGGTCGTTCCATTTTAATACTGCTATAAGTGCTAACATGGAATTGCTTAATACGGTGTCTGAATTAGTAGAGAAGACAGAGCGAATCATTATTAGGTCCAGATATACTGAAGATGAAAGTGAAGAGAATATCAGGCATTTTAATGTCTTCCGGGAAGCTTTAGAGAAGATAGTTATCTTGCTTTCACCTTTCGTTCCCCACATTTCTGAGGAATTGTGGGAAAGGTTGGGAAACGAACCGAGCATATTCAATCAGCCCTGGCCCACCTACGATGCTAAGGTAATTAAGGAAGAAGAGGTGCTGATTGTGCTCCAGGTAAATGGAAAGGTGCGCAGCCGCATAACTGTTCCAGCCGACATAGACGAAGAGAATTTAAAGGCACAAGCTTTAGCCAGTGAGCGCATCAAGCAGTGGACAGGCAGAAGAGAGGCGAGGAAGGTCATCGTCGTGCCTGGGAAACTGGTAAATATCGTCACCCAATGAAATTTTCTTGCAGCATAGGAAAGATTTCCAGCTCTGCGACGAATTTTCTTGCGGTGGAGGGGCTGAAGATGTTTATATTTTCTTGAAGGGGGGTGGAAGAGATGTCCGTCAAGAAACAATTCACAGTGTGCCTGGAGAACAAGCCAGGAGAGTTAGCTAAAATATGTTCTGCCCTGAAGAGGGCTAAGGTCAATATCCTGGCCATCTCGGTAGCCGATTCATCGGATAACTGCTTGGTACGGCTTGTTCCGAATAATGCTGCTCGGGCAAGAGGAGCCCTGAGCAAGATTGGGCTGTGTGCTTCTTCTCGGGATGTTGTGGCCGTGCCCCTACCCAATAAGCCAGGTGCTCTGGGAGAAGTCTCGGCCAGATTAAGCAAGGCAAAAATTAATATTGATTATGCCTATGGTTCTGTCTGTGGTGAATGCGACGAAGCAGTATGCTTTCTGGCTGTTTCTGATGCCAGGAAAGCATCCCGGCTTCTGAACTGCTGAGCAGTCAAATCGTAGACCCCAGTCCCACAGGGACGTCCTGTGGACAGCCCCTCTGCCGTATCATTCAGTCGAGGATATCCTGTGATGGCAAAAAAATCAAAGAAACTCTACGAAAAAGTGACCTGTCCCGAGTCCCTCGACTCCGCTCAGGATAAACTCCGTGGAGGGATAAAAAACTGGCCAGAAGATGAACGGCCGAGGGAAAAACTTCTAAGACAAGGTGAGCATACCCTTTCAGATACTGAACTCTTGGCGATTCTATTACGAACAGGAGTCAAAGGAGAAAGCGCTGTAGATTTAGCAAGAAAGATAATCCAGAAATTCAAGACTTTCCGCAATATGAGCCATACAGATATTAGGGATTGGAAAGAATTTAAAGGATTGGGTCAGGCAAAAATTGCTCAAATTCGTGCTGCTTTAGAAATTGGAAGGAGATTCAGGGAGCAAGAAGTAAAAGAGAAAAAGGTAAAGATAAGGTGTGCCAAGGATGCAGTAAATCTCTTAATGCCTCGTATGCGCGATTTAAAGAAAGAAGTCTTTAAAGTCTTGCTATTAGATGGCCAAAATAAACTCATTGACATTGCCGAAATAGAAGAAGGCACTGTCACTCAGGCAAGCCCGGTTATCAGAGAGATTATCTCAAAAGCTCTGCAGAACTTTGCCACAAGTATTATTTGTCTGCACAATCACCCCTCAGGTGGCCCTAATCCCAGCCAGGAAGATAAGGCTTTTACTAAGGAGCTCCATCAAGCTGGTGAAATTATGCAAATCAAAGTATTAGATCATATAATATTCGGTGACAACAAATACTTTAGCTTTGCTGATAAAGGACTGATGTAACCAGCGGAAGATGTGGCATTATGCTTTTGTAACAAAATATACAAGAGCTATTCTTTCCTCCAGCCTCGAAGGTCAAGGCACATAATTATGGCATCTTCCTGGGTCAGTACATAGTATCCTGGGCGGGTAGCTGCCTTGCAGAAACCAAACTTCTGGTAGAGATTTTGGGCGGCTATGTTACCGGCTCTTACCTCCAGGCTGACCTTTCTCGCTCCCTTCGCCCCGGCCTGTTCAAGCATAGCCAAAAGGAGTTTCTCTCCTATCTTGCACCTGCGAAAATGGGGATGGACGGCTAAGTTTCCGATATGAGCTTCCCCGGCTACTAACCAGAAACCGCTGTAGCCAACTAACTGCCCTTCCCTTTTAGCCACTAAGAAGTGGGAAAATGGGCTCGCCTCCAGTTCCTGAGAGAACTGTCTTCTCATCCAGGGAGAGGGAAAGGAGACTTCCTCTATCTCCATTATCTCATCCAGGTCCTCCTCCCTCATCCGGTCAATGGAGATTTCTTCTTTCTCTCCTGCCACTGAACCTCAGCCTCCGCTCGTCGAACATAGAGTGGTCTTATCTTAGGAAGGGGACCTTTTTCACCTGCCTTTAACTTCTCTAAACCCAAGGTAGCCACATTAGCTGCCCTGGGCAAACGCAGGTGATGGGGAGCAAAGGAGACCTTCTTCCCTAATTCCTTCTCAATTGGATCTCGATAGATATCAATAGCATCTCCCAAAAAGGTAACTTGCTCGTTTATCCTGCGAAGTAACTCTTTCATCGTTAGCACCAGGTCCTCGGTCAACTTCTTTAAGGCCTGCCTGCCGCCAGGCAAGGTGTAACCATGATAGTGATAGAGGGCGGCATAAATTTCTCCCCGCTTAGCATCCAAGATGGGACAGATCAGCCCTGGTGTATAGGAGAGGTTGTGGGCAAGCGCATCTAAGGTGGGAATACCCACAATTGGCTTATTCAAAGCCATGGCCAATCCCTTAGCGGTAGCTATTCCAATGCGAAGCCCGGTGAAGGAGCCTGGCCCAAGCCCAACGGCTATAGCATCCATCTCGGTTATGGTAAGGTGAGCATCCTTCAGCACTTGATCGATCATGGGCATCAATCTAGAGGCATGTGTCTCAGCAATGTTCAAATTATATTCAGCTATTAGTCCATCCTCCCCAGCTACAGCTACGCTACCTGTCCGAGTGGAAGTATCCATTGCCAATACTATCATCTAAATCTCCTCATGTTTGTCAAAGAGCTCTCTTTTAGTGATATCTACTGACTTTTATCTTTCATCTTTTATCATTTTATTTTTGACAGTATCACTGTTTGATAACGCCCGCCAAAGGCCTTCAGGTTGATGCGGCGTCTCTGACTACTTAAGATGCCCAGTTCAATTCGTAGATGCTCTGGTGGCAATAGGTTCTCCGCTCTTTCTGCCCATTCGATGATGCTCACCCCTTCTCCATAAAGATATTCTTCCCAGCCTAAGCTCTCCAGCTCCTCAGTATTCTTAATCCGGAAAAGGTCAATATGATGGACAGGGGTGCGACCGTGATACTCCTTAACCAGGACAAAGGAGGGGCTGGCTACATAATCCCTGGGATTAACGCCTAATCCGAGGGCTAACCCTTGAACAAGGCAGGTCTTTCCTGCTCCCAATTCACCAATTAGGGCAATGATGTCGCCGGATTTAAGCAGCCGGCCTATTTT
>JAUWHM010000103.1 GCA_030605915.1 Nitrospirota bacterium
AATTTGTTATCGGTGGCAGCCATGATACCAGGATATAATCTCCTCGACGTAGCCTTAGGTCGAGAAGGGCGAGAAGAATTTTTATCCAGGACTTTCTATGCTTACGATGCCTTTAGTTTCTGCAATGAAAGACTGCCTCCGTCAGCTAAAATTCTCTTCATCGGGGAGAATCAAGGATATTCCTGTGACCGGGATTTCCTATCTAATAGCCCCTTAGATGACAATATCATTGTAGGAATAGTAAATTCTTCCGACAGTGGGACGGAGATAGGGGAGAGGTTGAAAGAAATGGGTATAACTCATATACTTTATAATGCTTCAGAAGCGAAGCGAGTGGATATAAATTATTCCTCCTTCAACTGGGCTGATGAGGAAGCTGAAGTCAGATTTTGCCATTTCCTCTTCAGCGGGGAGTTTTTGAGGCCGGTCTTTTCCCGCAGCGGAGTCCTGATTTATGAGCTACAGTCTTGAGCATTATCCAGGGGAAGGAGCTCCGGTCTCTACTTCAGAACGCACGTTTTCATCTATTAGAAATTTCATTTTAGGTAACAGGCAACAAGGTAGTATATTCTTCGGTTTTTATCAACTCCGCTGCAAAGAGAAGTCCCAGATAGGGCATTACAAGGATGTCTATATACCACCTCTGGGTTAGTTCTCGAAAACCCTGGTTCTCCACTATCCATCTTAAAAGATAATATTTTCGTGTCCGGTAAGGATTCTTCTCAACAGCCGGGAAGTCGCCGAAGCTCTTGGTATTTCAACTGCCCATGTTTTAAACCTTGCCCGGGGATTGCACACTGATGATACTCCGATTCTAATCGATAAACGACAGGGACAGCAACAAGAATACCGCTTTACCCCAGAGGTTAAGGCCTTGAGCAGCTTCGAAGATTATTCGAAGAGGGCTTGGAGAAACTGGTCCGGGTTAAATTCAGCTAAGTCATCTAATTTTTCTCCCGTTCCCACTAATTTCACCGGCAGATTCAATTCATCCTCTATGGCTACTATCACTCCTCCCTTGGCTGTTCCATCCAATTTAGCTAAGAAGATTCCGGTCACTTCCAGGGCTTCCTTAAATAGTCTTGCCTGGGAGATAGAGTTCTGGCCAATGGTAGCATCCAGGACGAGGAGGATTTCCTCTGGGGCTCCTTTCTTCCTCTTCTCCAGGACTCTCTTCATCTTCTTAAGCTCCTCCATGAGGTTCCTGCGGGTGTGGAGCCTCCCAGCGGTATCTACAATGAGGATGTCCATGCCTCTTGACTGAGCGGCACTGAGGGCATCATAGGCTACGGCGGCGGGATCGGCTCCCCGATGATGCTTAATCGTCTCCACGCCAACTCTCTCCCCCCAGACCTCAAGCTGAGGGATGGCCGCCGCTCGAAAAGTATCGCTGGCCGCTAAAAGTACCTTTCTGCCCTCCTCCTTAAAGCGGTAGGCTAACTTGGCAATAGAGGTGGTCTTACCGACTCCATTTACTCCTACCACTAAAATCACCGTGGGCTGAGAGTTAGAAACCCTTAAGTGACGGGGCACCTTAAGCAGGAGAGCGTTCAGCTCTCGCCTTAGGCGAGCTTTGACCTTGTCTACTTCAGTTAATCCCTCCTCTCTTATCCTCCGGAGGACCCTGGAAGTGGTCTTAACTCCTAAGTCTGCTTGAAGGAGAATCCCCTCTAATTCCTCCAAGATTGCTTCATTTAACGCAGTCTTGCCTTTAAGTAGATTTTCGATTTTAGTTAAGAAATTCTGGCGGGTCTTGGAGAGGCTTTCCCTCAGCCTCTTAAGGATAGGTCCCATTCTTTTAACCACTCCATACTCTGGTAATTGGTTAGATTGAGCCACTTTGAATTATACAGCAACTATTCCTTCAGAGCAAGAAAATTCGCCTCAAATTTGTTTCATCTTTTGATTGACAGCGTGGCAGGGCTGTGGTATACAACCTTAGAAA
Organism: Nitrospirota bacterium; assembly: GCA_030605915.1. Lineage (GTDB taxonomy): Bacteria > NPL-UPA2 > NPL-UPA2 > NPL-UPA2 > JAGMAN01 > JAGMAN01. The sequence continues at coordinate 1,946 of JAUWHM010000103.1, forward strand.
GGGCGACGGAATGAACGTAGCATTATTAGAGACGGAACTTGTCAGTCTGGAAGAAGAAATCAAGGTTATCAGAGCTCAAATATCCGGATTCAAAAAATAGGTAAGAAAAAGAGACGTTTTTCTTCCCTGGAGGGAGCCTGGAAGGGTAAGGCTGGTTTTTCTCTTGGAGAAATTAAGAAAGCAGAGATAAAATTCATTGGAAGTTATTCAGGATGACGATAGGTGTGTAGTTTATCCTCTTAAGACATTTTGGCAACAGCCAGAAATGCTTCCTGGGGGACATTCACGCTTCCCATTCGCTTCATCCGTTTCTTGCCGCGGCGCTGTTTCTCAAGAAGCTTCCTCTTCCGGGTTACATCTCCCCCATAAAGCTTCTCAGTAACATCCTTACGAAATGCTTTTATCGTCTCCCTGGCAATAACATTGTTGCCTATGGCCGCTTGCACCGCTACCGGAAATTGCTGCCGGGGGATTACCTCCTTGAGCTTTTTAGTAAGTGCTCTTGCTCTCTTGTATGCCTTCTCCTTGTGAACTATCGAGGAAAGTCCATCAACCGTTTCCCTGTTCAAGAGGATGTCCATCTTGACCACTTCCTGGAGTCGGTAGCCTATGGGTTCATAATCAAGAGAACCGTATCCCCTGGTAATAGATTTAACCCTGTCGTGAAAATCCATCACTATCTCGCTCAAGGGGAATTCAAAAATCATCAGCACCCGGGTTGGGTCAAGGTAACTGGTGTTTTTATAAACACCTCTTCTATCCTCGGAAAGTTCCATAAGTACCCCTATATAGTCATCTGGAGAGATTATGCTCATCCTGACGAAAGGTTCATCTACATGCTCTATCTCCTCAGCTGGTGGAAACTTTGCTGGATTATCTATGAGGACAGGCTCTTTGCCTCTGCGCTTCACCCGGTAGTGGACGCTTGGTGCTGATGAGATCAGGTCCAGATCATATTCCCTCTCCAGCCGTTCCTGAACGATCTCCATATGCAGGAGTCCCAGGAAACCACACCTGAACCCGAACCCAAGTGAGGAGGATGATTCAGGCTTATAACTAAAAGATGAATCATTCAGACTCAATTTTTCCAGGGCTTCTTTCAATGCTTGGTAATTATTCTGCTCTGCCGGGTAGAGGCCCGAAAAGACCATCGGTTTAGCCGGTTTATATCCTGGCAGGGGCTCTCTTGCCGGATTGAGACTGGAAGTGATCGTATCACCTATCCTGGCCTCCTGGACACTTTTAATGTTAGCCATTAAATACCCCACTTCCCCTAGAGTCAGGCTCTCTACCACTTGCATTTTCGGCTTAAAGACGCCCAACTGGCTAACCTCGCATTCCTTACCGCTGGACATAAGCAGAATCTTATCGCCCTTTCTGATGGAACCAGCCACTATCTTCACATAAACGACAACGCCCTTATACAGGTCAAAAGATGAATCGAATATGAGCGCTTTCAAAGGCCCCGCTATTTCACCAGGAGGAGCTGGGATGTCTCTGACAATGGCCTCCAGCAACTCCTCAGTGCCTATTCCCTCTTTGGCGCTCGCCAATAGGCAACTGGAGGCATCAAGTCCCTGAATTCCTCTCAGCTCCTCTATCGTCTTATCCGGGTCTGCAATTTCAAGGTCAATCTTGTTCACCACCAGGATAATAGTCAGCTTGTGCTGTATGGCCATATAAACATTGGCGATAGTCTGTGCCTGAACGCCCTGCGATGCATCTACCACCAGAACTGCTCCCTCGCAGGCCGCTAAGCTTCTGGATACCTCATAGCTGAAATCCACATGTCCGGGAGTATCTATAAGATTTAGTATATACTGATTCCCATCCCGGGCAGGATAATTTATCCTCACCACCTTCGCCTTTATGGTAATACCCTTCTCCCGTTCAAGTTCCATATCATCGAGCACCTGGTCGCGGAACTCTCTCTCCTCAATGGTATGGGTATATTCAAGAATTCGATCAGCCAGCGTGCTCTTGCCGTGATCAATATGAGCAATAATACAGAAATTTCTTATATTGTTACTTTTTATCTCCATGGGAGAGACTTTCCCAAACTCTGCGGCATTCAGCCTTTTTTACAGTATAGGAAAGTATAAAACGCACTTTCCTAACTACTGAAAATTCCTACACGTTAGAGCAGTGCTGTTTCACTGTCAGTAAGAAATGGTTATGCGGTGAAACAGCACTGCTTCGCTGTGACGAACGAAGTGAGAAATTTTCTTGTGCGCCGAAGCACCGCAAAGCACAGCCGAAGCACCGCAAAGCACAGCCGAAGCAGTGCCGATTCTCAGGCAGTGCCGATTCTCAGGCAGTGCCGTAAGGCAGTGCCGTTTCACAGGCAGTCCAATATTAGGGTATTAAGTTTCTGCTTTAAAGTAGAGTAGGAATAATACCGCTTCCCTAACTGGTAATTGTGTTCAACCACTTCCCCGGCTAAGTCAGGATTCTTCAGAACTTCTCTGGTCAGACGAACTGCTTCCTCGGTAACATAATCATCCAACTCGATAAGCTTGAACCCCTTTGGTTTGATATCGGTGGCAAATATGGAATAATTATTGACCACTATCAGCTTACGAAAGTAGATGGATTCCAGGAAGGCGTTGCCAAAACCTTCAAAGGTGGAAGGGTAGGTCACCAGGTCAGCGTGCGGATACATATCCCAGAGGGTATATACCTTTTTGCCTTTATTCGTCCTGCCGCGGCGTTCGGCAATAATGTCGGACACCAGTAATGCATCAACATTCATTAACGATGCATACTCACGCACTCTCTTCTGGTAATCATAACCTTCATCGCCTGAAGCATGAGAGATAACCAGTCTTGCCTTCATATTCAGACGGCTTACCAGCTCTATCGCATGTTCAATTCCTTTGCGCTTTACTACCCTGGTTGGCTGGAGAATAAACAGCTCATCCTCCGCCAGGCCAAGAACTTCCCGCACAT
>JAUWHM010000021.1 GCA_030605915.1 Nitrospirota bacterium
AAATCCTATTCTCTTGAAACCTTCCCTCCATTTCCTTCGAGAGCAACCGATATGCACCAATGGAAGAACAGAACACAAAAGACCTTGATACAAGACCTTACTCAAGACAATGCTTCGAAAAACGTGAAGCGCAAGGAAAAGGCAGGTAACAGCTACAGCTCCGACCAAAATAGCTTTTCTCATTCTTCTTCAATGATAGGAAATGACTTCCCTCCACCCACAGCATCTCACATCGCTTGTTTTTCGAGAGTCTGGTCGTGCTCTTGAATGTCGGCCACCAATGCCCGACATCTATCTCAGAAGGAATTGATGAACTAAAGCGCCTAATAACCATACTCCAAAGCTAATGCAGAGCACTATTGCTAAAGGGAACTCTTTCCTAAAACAGAAAAAGGCAGCTCCGAAAAAGAGTAAGGTGGGAATAGTCCCCCAGGCTGCTCCCTTGGCGTATCCTTGCATAAGGTTGAAATCTTTTCTATTCTCCAGGTTTAACCATACCATCACTATGAGAGCCGTGAGTGGCATCGTGGCAATCAGTCCACTCAGCGTTGGAACCCGCTTCCCTATCTGGGAACAGATAACAATTATGCAAATCGCTACCAACAGCTTAATCGCAAATTGCATCGCCTACCTCCTCAACTTTTAAAATTCAACCCAAAGATAATACCATTTTAAGCCGCTAATTATTGAATACAATCAGGGTTATCTCAAACGTCTGCCTTTTTCAATGGTTTGGTTGAACTCTCTAATCTCAGGCCCTGAATCGCGCTATCCCTCCGCTTTGAATCCTTACAGACACTATTCCTTGTCATCAGATCTTGGAAACTTTCTCTCGTACAAACGACACAATCCTGAGTCGCATTCTTTGTCAAACTTAAGATCCGACACCTCCTTAAGGACGCCTTTCACAGAAATAGAGGGATACATTGCTCGGTACGTTTTTGCGGCCTGAAGAGCCTTTTTACTATAGTCTGAGAGACGTAATAATGGACCTTTTGCCTTTTGGTCCACACTGAGGATCTCGCCATCCAAGGTTGTTTCAAGGAGTCTTATTGCCGAATCACTTTCTCCGAGTCGTAGACGGCTTAGCACTTCACTATGAATCATTATTTGGCCAGCATCTTTTTCAGCCACCTGTTGCATAACATTTTGGAACTCATTGATGCGACGTACATGTGGGCCTACTAGGAAACCTGCGGTGAATCCAAGAAGGATCAGAACCAATCCAATTATCATGTTAGTTGAAATCTTTGTCTTCATCTTTCTTCTCCCCATTCACAAGCCCTATTATGAGAGAATGTTTAACTATTCAATTTCGGATGTTTCAGCGACCGCCATGCAATATCGTCTCCTTCCCCAGCGTTGTCCTCAAGGTTCACTCCTACGCTATAAACTGTAAACCTGTCTTTTTCCTTGCGGTACTGACCCGCCCGTTGCAAAACCTCCTGCATAACTTTTCTTGCCAAGCTCGAGCTGAACCCGGGTAATAATATTAGTCCCACCAGGGCTTCCCGACATGCTCATGCTAAAGTCTAACGCTGCCATCACCCTGCCTTCTCTCAACTTCCACATTACGAAGAATGTGTTTGTAACGAAGGAGCAGGCAAATGAACCTGGTATATTTTTTGAGCGTATCCCACATGTAACCGGGATAAAAAACGAGGGGGTTTTCTAGGGGCATTTCGGATCGACGATCCTTCCGGTATTTAAGCCGGAGAATTCCCCCTTCAAGGGGATGGATTTTTTCAAATTTGGCCGGGCCGTAGAAACTGAAGAGTTTTGACATCATCTCGCGCGTGCTGAAGCCCCATTCTTTTGCTCTTTGAATGACGGTTTTCACATGCTCTCGAGTGTAATACGCCTCCCAGGCCTGATGATAAATATCCTGCCATTCCTTCTTTGACATTTTGGGGTGCGAGGTGGTCACATGCACGACATCATATTTGTTCATATCAGATTCCATTTCCGCTCCGCTCTCATAAAGTGTTTTGTGGTCCTGGGAGCCAGGAAGAGGAGTAAGAATAAAAAACTCAAGGAGATCAATAGGAAGTTCCCTTTGAATGGTTTTGATGTCTCGCAAAATGCTCTTAGGTGTATCTGTCGGGAATCCCAGGATATAACCTGCATAGGTCAGGGCTCCTACATCATGCCATGCTTCTATCATCGCGCGGTACTCGGTAATCCGATTCTGCCTTTTTTGAATTCCTTTAAGGGCTTCTGGATTGATGCTCTCCATGCCAATGAAAACACGGGTCACCCCTGCTTGAGCAGCCTTTTTGATAAATCCAGGTATCTTGTGGCATAAGGCATCTACCTGGATAACAAATCGCATCTTCAAACCATCTTTTTCTCGCAATTTGATGAGTCGATCAAGAATATCCTCCCAGTCCCTATTGCGTGCGAAATTGTCATCACAAATAAAGAAGTTACTAATGCCCTGGGCGGAATTAGTCCTCACAATCTGTTCAACGTCGTCGGCGACACGGTTTCGAGGCTTGCGTCCTTGAACGTTAATGATGGTACAGAAACTACATTTAAAGGGACAACCTCGTCCGGCATCAAAACTGGCTCTTAGGGCTGATGTTCTCTTGATGAGAGATGTTGGTAAGTAAGGCACAGGCGCTCCCTTGATGCTTGGACGATCTTGCACGTAGTTGTAGAGAGGCTTCATTCTCTTATGAAAGGCGTCTTGAAGTAGAGATTCAAGACGCCCTTCAAGTTCTCCGGCAAAAAGCGAGATACCTATATCCATGGCTTCTTGAAGCTCGGGAGTAATTTTTGGCAACATGGCCAGACAACCGCTGACATGAAATCCTCCAATGCAAACTTGAATATCTTTTGAGCAAAATTGCCGAGCGATGTCCACAGCGCGAGGAAATTGATTGGACTGGACACCTGCAAGGGCAATAAGGGCATTGTTTCCTGACTTTTGGATGAGTTGGGTGATGCGATTGATTTTGATTCGGGTGTTGGTTTCGTCATAGGCATGCAGTTCGATTTGTGTCTCATGGCCTAAGACATTCCGTTCGACACAATCTAAAGCCAGGCCGTACAGTACGGCAAGGGTGTTGGATGGAAGCGAAGAACGAAACCATTGAATCACATAACCATCATCATCGTAGCGGGATGGTTTAATCATGACGAAGTGGAAAATCTTTCTTGTTGTCTTATTCATACTATTTCTCTAATGGTGTTTTTTAGCATTCCATCTGTTCTCTTGATTCACAGCCTACTCCATAAGGTACAGAAATAATGCCACTTACGCCAATCATAATGGTAACATTTCTTCCACTCCAATTCAAGCAGGAATTTGAGTCTTGAGTCTTTGAAATTTGAGTCTGATTACAATAATAAAATATATTACTGTGGTAGCCTTTAGAAGCTTTTTAGCTTGGAAAGGAGGATAGGGACAGCTGGAGGGTTTCTATTCCGAAGAGGCGAGTTCTTCCAGGAGTCTCTGTGCCTCCCTGGCCAGACCTTACCGCGGTAGCTCTTGGAGAAACTTTTATCCATTCAATTTTAGCCTCTCTTTCCTCAATAACTGCAAATCATAAGACCCTCTGAGTTCATAAATTACTTTAAATAGATTTTTATTCATTAAGCATGCTGGAAAGAGCGAGGGCATTCTTGACCGCCCAGCCTTGGGCATCGTTGTTGAAGTAGATATAGACATCTTTCCCCCGGCTCTGCCATCTCTTTATCTTCTTAGCATCTTGTCTCAACTGAGCTTCTGAATAACAGCCTCCGTAAATCTCTCCGGCGGCTCCATGACGTCGAAGATAGACGAAGCTGGCTATATCCGGGACCTTCACCTCAAATCTTGGCCAGTCAGCTAAACAGAGAGACATATCAGCATCTTTCAAGATTTCATGGACCTCTTTACAGAACCAGCTTTCTTCCCGAAACTCAAATGAATGTCGGGTATGTTTATACTTCTTCAGGCATCTCACGAATTCAGTTAGTCTATCTAAGTTAACTTTGAACTTAGGTGGCAGTTGCCAGAGGACCACCGATAGTTTCTCCTTAAGGCAATTGGCTCTGTCAAAGAGAACCTTTAGAGAGTCATCTGCATCCTTAAGGCGTTTTATGTGAGTAATGAACCGGCTTCCCTTGACGGAAAAGCTAAAATCCGAAGGAGTCCTTCGTTTCCATCCCTGGAAGGCACTAGGGGCGAGAAGGCGATAGAAAGTGACATTAAGCTCTACCGTCCTGAAATGCTCAGTATAGAACTCAAGCCAGTTCTTCTGAGGAAGGCCCTTCGGATAAAACACTCCCCCACCCCAGTGGTTATACACATAGCCACTTGTGCCGATGTAGATCACGGGAACTTCTCCACTGCCGATAGTCTGCGCAGCGCCCTCAGCCTAGATTTCTTCCCATAGAAAGAGCTGCTCTTCTATCCTCTTTCCATGAAGAGCCTCTTTCTTAGAGAAGAATCTCCCATCGAGCGTTATGAAGTTTCGGGCCCTCTTTACTACAGCACCTAATTTCTTGAGTTCCGTCAGGTCTTTTATCTTAGCGCTGCGGCGCACTTCCAATATCCTCTTGGCTGAGAGCCTTCCTATCCCTGGAACCCTGATTAGTTTCCAGAAAGAAGCTTTATTTACCTCAATGGGGAATACATCTGGATGCTCCTTTGCCCAGGCCAATTTGGGGTCTATATCATGAGGCAGATTGCCTTCTTCATCAAATAGAAGTTCCCCTGGACTAAATCTATATTTCCTGAGCAAGAAATCTGCTTGATATAGTCTGGCCTCTCGCCAGGGGGAGCAGGGAGAACTGTGTTCCAGAGGCGTATCCCTTAAGGGAGTGAATCCACTATAGTAGACTCGCCAGAGGCTATAGTCTTGATAAAGACGATGAGCAAGATTGAGGATATCCTGGTCAGCTTCTCCGCCCGGTCCTACTACTAACTGAGTGGTGATTCCAGCCCGAAGTGGAGTGGCTCGATTGATATGGGCAATTTCCTTTAATTGACCGAGTAGCTTCCCGTATTTCTTGGTGGGAGTAAGCTTTTTTAAGAATTTTTCTCCCGGCCCTTCCAGGTTTATGGATAACCGGTCACTTAGCTTGGAAGCCTCTTTGATTAAATCAGTATCTACCCCGGGGAGAATTTTATAATGAATGTAACCTTGATAGCGGTATTTATGCCGAAGAATTTTGATGGTCTTAAGGGTCTCTTCCTGACTGTGGTCTGGGCTGCGATAAATGGCAGAGGAGAGAAAAAGTCCTTCAACAGCGCCTCTGCGGTAGTTTTCCATGAAGAGGCGAGCCAGTTCCTCGGGCTTAAAGCTTATGCGAGGGAAATCTCTATAGCGGCGGTTGGCACAGTAGAAGCAATTACCCTGGCAGGTGTTGGTCTGGAGAACCTTAAATAGTCTGGTGCATCTTCCTCCTTCCCCCACTGCTGGATAGATGAAATTGAAGCGGAGGGGTCGTTTCTTATTTTGACTGAAGATAGAAGGATAACCGCAGACATCATATTGTGCTCTTGCCCCTAAGACCTTCAGCTTAGAAGCTCCGTCCAGGCTTTTGGCAACATAAGGGCTCATTACCAGTTCCCTACACGCTGATTGTGCCTTCGGTCATCTCGAATTCGACAGGCAGGAACTTTTCAATGACGAAGGCATTGGTTCGACAATGCTCAGTGATCTGGCTCACTTTAATTTTTCCCTTCCCTACTGCTAAATAAGGAAGAAGTTGATCGGCGGCGTGAGAATCTACCTCACCACTGTCGTATTCATAAATTAAGTTTTTAGCAGCTTCCTCCCCTACTACTTCTGCTCTCTTCCCCCGTTCCCCTAAAGCATTTCCTCCAATTATAGAATTCTCTGTCTCAGCCCATAGCTGAATTCCTGAGCCGGGACAGACACTATCAGAATATTTCTCCTCTATCCGGGGAGTGATTCCAAAATGTTCAGCTATAATTTTCCCGGCCTCCTCAATCTGCCGCTCGGCAACCCGGCTATTTTTCAAGCTCAATGAAGCAGTAGATATCCCTCTAATGTTTATTATCTCCCCCTTGGAAGTAATTTCTAAAGTTTTAAGTTTTGCTTTTTCCGTTTTAACTTTAACTTCTGCTCCACCTTTTGGATAGAATCCCTCCCTTGAAATTTTTATGTTTACCTGATAACCCATCTTACCAAGAAGAGGGAGAAGGACATTCTGAAGGTAAGATATGGGAGGAGCCCATTTCCCATAGGTAGCTCCTCCTTTAATCTCAATGGATAAGTCAGCCTGCATAGCTGGAATGAGTAGAGCCTGGAGGACTAAGCCAACTGAGCCAGCCGTGGAGATGTTTATGGAAATATTCCCTGATTTAATTTGTCCCGGATAAAACCCAACTTCCTTAGAGCTTATCTCAGCCCCTTCCAATCTCCCTTCACAGATAGAAGCCACTGCTCTTATGGCTTGAAGATGTTGTTCCCTCAGACCAGGATGAGGACGTTTGGCTCTGACTTTCTCTATTTGACAGGCCTTACCGGTGAGTGCAGCCAAACCAATGGCTGTTCTTAAGATTTGTCCACCACCTGAACCATAGTCACCATCAATGATTATCATTTAAGCTTATTGACAAGCTGGCGGGCATTTTCAAACAAGGTATTTACTTCCTCTCCTGACAGTCCGGCTCCCCGGGCAATTTTCTTAGCCTGGCCTGCCGTCACTAAATCGGAAGGCTGATGGCTATCACTACCGAAGACCAGCTTTGCTCCTGCTTTCCTGGCCACCCTAACTACGTGCCCGTTAGTTAGACAGTGCCCCTTGCGACCGGAAATCTCTAAAAAGATTCCTCTGTCGCTGGCTATTTTTGCCTCCTCCAAGCTGATTAAGCCAGGATGAGCTAAGGTATCAATATTTGCTTCCAAGGCCTTTCGGTTGGTGCCGGGAATAACAGCCTCCACAATCGTTTCCCCGTGAACCAGAACCAATTTTGCTCCTAACTCCCTCGCCTTTTCAGCTAAATCAGCAATGAGCTGAAGAGGAACATAGGTTAGTTCCACCCCGGGGATAGTCTTCATCTCCGAATTCCTATTAAGCTCAGTACAGGCTTTCACTATTTGAGGCACAATTGTCTCAAGATTTGACATATCAGCATGGTCAGTAATGGCCAAAGCTTCGTATCCTTTAGCCTCTGCCCGCCGGGCTAATTCGGAAGGTATTAAACCCCCATCACTCAGTAAGCTGTGACTGTGTAAGTCAATCATTTCATTCCCTCCATTCAATGTTAGGTATTGCAAGAAAATTCCTCACTTCGTTCGTCATAACTTTTTTGCTGTATAGGAAAGGAATTTTCAGTAGTAAGGAAAGTTTTATGCTTTCCTATACTGTCAAAAACCTTTGTTCATTCCCTCTCCACCCCCACCTTCATCCTCCCCCGTCAAGGGGGAGGAGACAGAGGAAGCAGATGGGTTTACCGAATGCTCATGAAGAGACAATTTAGTTTTCAAAATATTAACCCACTTTTCATAGACTCCTTGATAAGTTGATACTGAAGTTGTATTAGGTTCAATAATTCTCACTGTCTTCAAGCCGACAAAAGCGTCCTCATAGTTTTTATAAATACCGGCACCGATTCCGGCTCCTCTGGCAGCACCTTGCGAGCCATCCGTATTGTAAAGTTCAAGATTAGCCCCGGTAACAGTAGCAAACGCCTCTGCGAACAATGGACTTAAAAACATATTAGCATTCCCGGCCCTGATAGTGGTTGCCTCAATTCCCATATCACGCAATATTCCTAAACCGTAATTTAAGGCAAAAACAATTCCTTCCTGAGCAGCCCTCAGGAAATGCGACCTCTCGTGAATATTAAACTTCCATCCATAAACTGATGCAGAAATATCTTTATTCTCCAAGGTCCTTTCAGCTCCGTTACCATAAGGAAAAATTAAGAGGCCTTCTGAACCAACTGGAGCTTGTGAAGCCAGCTCATTCATCTGGGCATAAGTCATTCCCTTTTCACCGATAGTCATAAAATTGTGTTTTAGCCAACTATTTAGAATTCCAGTTCCGTTAAGACATAATAATACTCCATATCGAGGATTACTTGATGTATGATTGACATGAACAAATGTATTAACCCTTGATTTCGAATCATAGTTTGCTTTATTACTGATTCCATAGACAACACCGGAGGTTCCGGCAGTAGCGGCTATCTCACCGGGATTCAGGACATTAAGAGATAGGGCATTATTGGGTTGGTCTCCTGCTCTATACGATATTTTCGTTCCTGACTTCAATCCCAATTCCTTAGCTGCTTTTCTTGTTACTTCTCCCTGAATAGAGAAAGTGGGGGTAACTTCCGGAATTAAATCAGGGACTATATCATAATATTGCAAGACCAATTCAGCTAATCCCTGTTTTTGGAAATCCCAGAGAATGGCTTCAGACAACCCAGATGGCGTTGTTTTAATCTCATCGGTCATCATCATGGCAATATAATCTCCAGGCAGCATTGCTTTATAGATTTTCGCATAGACCTCAGGCTCATTTTGCATAACCCATTTTAACTTTGATGCTGTAAAATTCCCCGGAGAGTTAAGTAAATGTTCAAGGCATATTTCCTGCCCGATTTCCTTGATAGCCTTATCGCCTATACGGACTGCCCGGCTATCGCACCAGATTATAGATGGTCTCAGGACTTCACGATTTTTATCAATTATAACAAGTCCGTGCATTTGATAAGATATGCCTATTGCCCGGACATTACCCATATCAATTCCTGCTTTCGACTTTATCTCGGCAGTTGCGGATTTTACATTATCCCACCAAACTTGAGGATGCTGCTCAGCCCAGCCTCCTTTATCGGCAATAATCTCCAGTTCAGTCTTTGGTGATGTTGCCGAAACGATAACTTTTCCCGTTTCAGCATCCATTAACGTTGCTTTTATTGATGAACTTCCTACGTCATACCCGAGCAAAAGGGCCATTTTTGAGTATCCTCCCTTCAAAATACATTCTTAAGCCCTTTCTCATTTCTCTTCCCACAGACAAAACATACACCTTCATCCCGAAGTTCCATTTCCATTCTCCTAATAGCTAATCTCTCGCCATGATGTTATTAAGAGAGATTTTCCTCTCCGCTGGACAGTTACCTCTATTGTCTTCTTCACCTTAGGCTTTATAGAATCAGGAAGATAACCAGTAGAAGTGATAATTTTTTCCTTTGGACTTTCATTTGATGTTGATACGGAAACACTGAATGCCCCCTGCCCCAAGCAAGTATCTTTCTCACCATTATAGGTAGAGCGAGATTGGCTTAGTTCGGTTAAGGCCTTGTCAATTCCTGCTTCAGCCAGATTGAAAGCTATCTGGCACTGGTAGCTTCTCTTAGCTGAGGAGTGAGCCGCTAAGATATTAGAGAGAAAAGCACTTACCATCGTTCCCAGGACAGCAATAAATATTATGGCTGTCAGAATAGCACTTCCTCGTTCGTTATGAATTTTCATGAGTACCTTAACCTCTCAGGAGGACAGAGAAATTAAATGACGTTTCCTTTGCCTTCTTCAAAACTCCCTCCCCGAAAATCAATTCTACTGTCACCAATCTGGACTGAGTTAGAGATTCTTTATCACAGCTAAATTTTATCCCTTGAAGATTCACTCCCATTGTCCGGCTGTGAGTGTTCTCAACTCCTTCTGGAACGAATACCCTTTCTATCCTGCCCTTCTCCTTATTAAAACGATATATGATATAACTGCCTTCACCAATGCTGGATTTCAGAATAAGTACATCTCTGCCCGTCACAAAATTTCCCACCGAAGGAATTATCTCCTTTGCTTGTCTTATATCCCTCTGCATAGTTGAGATAGCTAAATCGGTATAGCGCAGAGTGTGAATGTAACTATTTCCAACTTTGGCTATCCGCGAGCAGTTATAGTAGATAGAATAGATGGTGCCAATGACGAAGCTGAGGATAGCTATATACACGAGGGCTTCTATCAGAGTGATACCCTTTCTACCTTTAAGCCACATATGTCTCATCGTTTCAAGAGTCTCCTTCTGGCTACTAACGTGGTGAACTTGATCTCTCTTCTTCTGTCCTTTGTTTCCAGCCAGCTCAAGTCTATTGCAATTTTCTTCAGTTCTTTTATCTCTCGCGGGTAATCCTCGATGGTCAGTTTCGCCTCCACCTCTTTGAGCTCCCCTAAACCCTTTACCTCACCTATGAAGGGAGCCTCCTGGCGGTTGGTGAGCTGGGAGAAAGGAGTGTTTCTAATGATTTCTACTTCAGTTTGGGCCGCCGAGGTAGCTATAGCCATATTGTATATGCTTTTGATCTGGCGAAGCCCATAGTAGAAGGTGGAGAATATAGCTCCCAGGGCAATACTGGTAATGGCAATGGCGGTTATCAGTTCCATTAAGACAATGCCAGCAATTGACTGCCTATGAGATTTCACTTCGGGCACTCCCTCACTCTTAGGCACAAACCCTGTCCTTCCATTTTTTTATTGGAGTTCAGAAACGATTACCCGATGGAGTTCTTCAAGGGTGGTTATTCCTTCTTCCACTTTCCTTAAACCATCTTCCCTCAAACTTATCATACCGGTGCTCTTAGCTACCTTACTTAAGATGTTAGTAGGCGATTTCTTTAAAACAGCTTCTCTGAACTTATCATCTACCACTAATAATTCAGTGATGGCTGTTCTGCCCTGATAGCCGGTCTGAGAGCATTTCTGGCAGCCCCTTCCTTTAAAGAAAGAATGGGAAGAGAGAGCCTTTAAACCAAAACTCCTAACTAAACCTTCATTCCCTTTACAAGGCTCTCTGCACTTGGGACAGATGACTCTCACTAACCGCTGAGCCAATACGCCGCTCACCGAAGAAGCTATCAGGAAGGGTTCTATCTCCATAGCAATGAGGCGGGCAAAGACACCGGTGGCTGTTCCACTATGAATAGTGCTTATCACTAAATGTCCGGTCAGCCCAGATTGAACCGCAATATTGGCTGTCTCCACATCCCTTATCTCACCCACCATAATCACATTGGGGTCCTGTCTGAGGATAGACCTTAATCCTTTAGCAAAGCTTAGACCAGCACTTAAATTAACCTGAGTCTGACTTACCGTCTTTAGATTGTATTCCACCGGGTCCTCTATGGTCACTATATAGGATGTATCCTTCTTGACTTTGGCTATTTCCCTTAAGGCAGCATAGATTGTAGTAGTCTTCCCGCTGCTCGATGGACCGGTTAGGAGTATCGTCCCCTGAGGTCAACATCTTTTCCCTCAAATCCTTTTTCAATGTGCCCATCCTGAGGGACATCTCTCCGGTAAACGATAAGATTAGCTAAGACCTTAATGCGGGAGACCAATTTATCCTGGAGCTCTAAGGCTATCTCAGCCACATCGTGCAGGATACCATCAATACGGTAACGAATGGATATTGCTTCCTCCAACGGCTCCAGATGAACATCACTGGCCCGATGCTCAATGGCTTGATGCAACAGAAAGGAGACGAGGTCACTAATCTGAGAATCCTTCTTAGAAACAATCTCCCCTACCCTCTTCTTCAAATCATTCAGGCTGATTGATTCTATTTTCGTCACTTCTAAACCTCACATCAAATGAACGGCCATCAGCATTAAGGGACTGAACATCCCTATAGCTATATAGCCAACGAATGCCCCTTCCATCAGAACAAGAACAGGCGTAGCTATAGCTACTATTCTGTTCAAAGCGCTATTCAACCTCAACTCGTAAAAATTGCCTACTTGCAATAAAGATTCTCCTAAGTTTCCTCTCCCCTCCCCCACCGTCGTCATCCAGTTGAAGGTAGCCGGAAAGGGATTCCTCCTATTTAAGAGGCTGGATAAACTTTCACCTTCCCTCACTTCCCCGGCCATTCTCTTCGCCGCTGCCTGAAAGACTCTATTCATGGGCACATCACTAATTGTCTCCAATGCTTCATCCAGAGGAACGCCACTCTCAAGAAGCGTTCCCAGGGTTTCAGAGAACCTGATCACATTCGTCTCTCTTATCACCGTTCCTAAGATCGGGAGCTTAAGCAATAGGCTGTCAAATAAGATTCCTAACCTTCTAATCTTAGTCCCCAGGAGATGGATTATGCCAAGGCCAAGGACTATAACTATTAGTCCACAAAAGATGAGGTGACCATTTTCCGCCAACCACTGCGATGACCTCATTATACTCACAGTGGTGGTTGGTAACTCCACTTCCATTTCTGCAAACATTTCCCTGAAAGTAGGTATGACGAACTTAAGGAAAACGGAGACTACGCCAGCAATGTATAAAATGGGAATGCCAGGATAATACCAGAGCTCTCTTCCCTTTTCTCGAAACTTATCCATTCTTTGAAAATGATTCAGCAAATGTCTGAGCACCTCAGCCAAATTTCCATTTCTCTCCCCGATATCTACCATTTTAAGATAAAGTTTAGAAAATACTCTTCGCCAGCGAGAAAGGCTTTCATAGAGGGAATTGCCCAACTCTATATCCTTAGCAATTCTCTGAATAATTCGACGGAAGCCGGTCTGCCCAATATCATGAGCAATCATCTTCAGACTGGGAACCAGGGGCAGGTTTTCTTCTATAACTGAAATCAGTTGCTCGGTGAAGAAAAAAATGTCCTGTCGCCGTCGGCGTCTACCTACCGGCAGGAAAGAGTAAGCTGGATAAAAATGCCACATATTGTTTTCTTCCTCACATTGATTTCATCCAGTCATCTGCATTGCCATCTGGATCAGGGGCAGAAATAAGGCTATGATGACGGAACCAACTATTAGTCCAATGATTATAATGCAGATGGGAACCAGAGCAATCTCTATCCTCCTCAAAATCCTTTCTATCTGCTCACTGTGAAAGCCTGCCAATT
>JAUWHM010000064.1 GCA_030605915.1 Nitrospirota bacterium
ATTACGCTTGATAATGAGGATTATTACATCGATCTAGTTTTTTATCATAGAAAATTGAAATGTTTTGTTGTAATAGATTTAAAACTCGATAAATTTAGAGCAGAATATAAAGGGCAAATGGAACTTTACCTGAGATACTTAGAAAAGTATGAAATGGGTGAAGACGAGAAACCTCCTGTTGGGCTTATCCTATGTGCGGAAAAAGGCAAGGAACAGATAGAATTGCTGTTTTTACCGGAAGATAGAATAAAAGTATCAGAATATTTAACGAAGTTGCCACCAAAAGAATTATTTGCTGAAAAATTACATAAGGCGGTACAAACTGCTCAATTAAAGTTGGAGGCAAAAAATGGCTAAGAATGTCTTATTAGATGCGCACCTGCCGGATATAAAGCTGTTTAAGAAAGGGAAAGTGCGGGATATTTTCGAGCTGGATGATAAGCTCTTGATAGTAGCCACTGATAGAATCTCAGCCTTTGATGTCATCCTGCCAAACGGTATTCCCAATAAGGGCAGAATACTGACCAGGCTATCAGAATTCTGGTTTGACTTTACCAAAGAGGTTATTGGCAACCATCTCATTACCGCAGAAGGGGGTTCCTTCCCGGAGAAGTTGCACAAATATGCTCCTATTCTGGAGGGCCGCTCCATGCTGGTCAGGAAGGTAGAACCGCTGCCTATTGAATGTGTCGTTCGGGGCTATTTAGCTGGCTCGGGCTGGAAGGAATATGGGGAGAAAGGCTCTGTCTGTAGCATAAAGTTACCTCCCGGTCTCAGAGAATCGGAGAAACTTCCTGAGCCCATCTTCACCCCGGCCACTAAGGCCAGCTCAGGGCACGATATTAACATTAGTGAGGAGGAAGTAGCGAAGTTAGTGGGGACGAAACTGGCTCAGCAGTTGAAGAGAAAAAGCCTTGAAATTTATACCGTTGCAAGTCGTTATGCTGAATTAAAGGGATTAATCATCTCTGATACTAAGTTTGAGTTTGGAAAGTGGGATGATGAGATTATCGTCATCGATGAACTTCTAACTCCCGATTCCTCAAGATTCTGGCCCAGGGAGGATTATGAGCCTGGCAGGCCCCAAAAGAGTTTTGATAAACAATTTGTCCGAGATTACTTGGAGACCTTGGACTGGGATAAGACCCCACCTGCGCCTCAGCTTCCTGAGGAGATTATAAAAAAGACCAGTGAAAAATATGCGGAAGCCTACAGAAAACTTACCGGGAGAAAGAACCTGTAGGAAAATCAAAAATCAAAATGAAAATAATTAAGGCACAAGGAAAAATAACTTTGGGAGAGTAAAAGATGGAGCAAAAAACTACAAGCATACTCAAAACCAGATTGAGCGAAGAAGATTGCCAGAAACTTATGGCAGTAAATAATTCCACGCTTCATCAATTCATTGCTGAATATGTAGAGCTATGCAATCCTGATGAGGTTTTTGTCTCCACAGATTCAGCGGAGGATGTGCAGCATATCAGGCAATCGGCAATAAGAGAGGGAGGGGAGAAGGAGCTTGCCATAAAGGGCCACACGGTCCATTTTGACGGCTACTGGGACCAGGCAAGGGATCAGAAAAATACCAAATTTCTTCTACCTAAGGGTGTTGATTTAGGACCAAACATACTTTCCGTAGACAAAGAGAAGGGATTGGAAGAAATCCGTACTATTCTAAAAAATATTATGCGGGGGCATCGACTGTATATACAATTCTTTTGTCTGGGTCCAACAAATTCTGAATTCTCTATACCCGCTGTTCAGCTTACCGATTCCAGCTATGTAGCTCACTCACAAAATCTGCTTTATAGACTGGGATATAAGGAATTCAAAAAGCTGGGTGATTCCGGAGCCTTCTTCAAATTTGTGCATTCTCAAGGGGAACTGGAGAAGGGGGTAAGTAAAAACATTGACAAGCGCCGGGTATACATTGATATTGATAAAGACATCATATATAGCGTGAACACCCAGTATGGTGGCAACACCCTTGGGCATAAGAAGTTAGCTATGCGTCTGGCCATAAATAGGGCCTCGGAAGAATGTTGGCTGACAGAACATATGTTTCTTATGGGAGTCCATGGCCCAGGAGGCAGGGTAACCTATTTCACCGGGGCATTTCCGTCTCTCTGTGGAAAGACTTCTACTGCCATGTTGGAAGGGGAGACTATAGTCGGAGACGATATCGTCTATATCAGGGAAAAGGGTGGTCAAGTACGGGCAGTCAATGTGGAGAAAGGTATATTTGGGATAATAAAAGGGGTAAACTCCAAAGACGACCCTATCATATGGAAGGCATTTCAGTCAACGGGTGAGATTATATTTTCAAATGTGCTGGTTACCGAAAACAAAGAAGTCTGCTGGATTGGTAAGGAGGGAGAAGTCCCAAAGAAGGGTATCAATCACTCAGGCCAATGGAGCCCGGGGAAGAAAGATAGTCAAGGTAACGAAATACCACCTTCGCATCCAAATGCCAGGTTTACCTTGGATATGAAACTCTTAGGGAATCTGGACCCAGAGCTTGATAATCCCAAGGGTGTTGTGGTGAGCGGGATAGTCTATGGAGGAAGAGACTCGGATACCTGGGTGCCAGTGGAGGAGTCTTTTGATTGGAGACACGGCGTAATCACTAAAGGGGCATCGCTTGAATCGGAAACTACCGCTGCGGCCCTTGGAAGAGAAGGTGTTAGAAAGTTCAATCCTATGGCGAACTTAGTTTTCCTTTCCATATCCATAGGCAGATATATAGAAAATCATCTGAATTTTGGCGCCAAATTGAAGCCCCCACCTCCTGTTTTCTCCGTGAATTACTTTCTGAAAGGCGCTCAAGGGAGATTCCTGAATGATGTGGCTGATAAGAAGGTCTGGCTTAAATGGATGGAACTACGTTCACATAAGGAAGTCGGGGCCCGAGAGGCACCTACTGGCCTTATACCAGAATATGAAGACCTTAAAAGATTATTTAAGGAGGTGCTCAACACAGCCGGAGGCAGTGCCAATGGCAAAGATTATTCTAAGGAAGACTATATTAAACAGTTTACCACAAGAGTCCCTGAAAATTTAGCCAAGATCGACAGAATAATAAAGATTTATCGGACAAAAGTGCCTGATACGCCCCAGATAGTGTTTGATATGTTGGAAGCACAGAGGCAGAGGCTCAAGGAGGCAAGGGAAAAATACGGGGATTATATCTCTCCAGATAAGTTCTAAGAAAAAATCCGCTCAGGGGCAGTTCGGAACTTACTGATAGAATTCTAAGAGGAGAAAGTATGTCTTTATCGAAAAGAGCGACTTTAATCAGTCCCTCCGCTACCTTAGCCATAACCGCAAAGGCTAAGGCAATGAAAGCGGAGGGTATCGATGTAATTGGATTCGCAGCCGGAGAGCCAGATTTCGATACGCCGGAACATATCAAGGAAGAAGCAAAAAGAGCAATGGATGAGGGATTCACAAAATATACTCCTGCCTCAGGCATCCCCCAGTTAAAGGAGGCTATCTGCAAGAAATTTAAGGAGGATAACGGGCTTGATTACCAGCCATCCCAGATAATCGTCTCCTGTGGGGCAAAACATTCTCTATACAATGCTATCCAGGTTATATGTGAGGAGGGAGATGAGGCCATCCTGCCATCACCTTACTGGGTAAGTTACCCTGAACAGGTAAAGTTATCCGGGGCAAGCCCGGTGATAGTTGAAACAGAGGAGGAGAATGGCTTTAAACTGACGGCCGAGTTATTCTCTAAGAGCATAACCAGGAGGACGAAACTGCTCATTCTAAACAGTCCGGGCAATCCCACCGGAGCGGTCTATTCCAGGGAAGAGTTAGAGGCAATAGCCCGGGTGGCTGTAGAGAAGAAAATCTATGTTATCTCAGATGAGATATATGAGAAGATAATATACGATGGGGCTAAACACTTCAGCATTGCTTCCTTGAATCCTGAGATAAAGGAGCTAACCATAGTGGTCAACGGAGTCTCTAAGAGCTATTCAATGACTGGTTGGAGGATAGGCTATGCGGCTGCTCCCCATGATATCATAGAGGCGATGTCAAGGCTCCAGAGCCATAGCACCTCAAATCCGGATTCTATAGCCCAGAGGGCCGCTCTGCGGGCTATTTCTGCCGGGCAGGAAGCAGTGAAGGAAATGGTAACTGAGTTTAAAAAACGCAGAGACTATATGGTGGAGAGATTAAACAGTATAAAGGGACTGTCCTGCCTGAAACCTCAAGGGGCCTTCTATGTCTTTCCCAATGTGTCTGCAGTGCTGGGAAAGAGTTTCAATGCTTGCAAAGCAGCACTGCTTCACCGTGGACCCCGCATTAGCGACTCCTCCTCTCTAACAGAACTCCTCTTAACTGAGGCAAAAGTTGCCGTTATTCCCGGCTCTGCCTTCGGACGGGATGGTTACCTTCGGCTCTCTTATGCCACCTCCATGGACAACATTATTAAAGGACTTGAGAGTATAGAAAAGCTGATGAATAAGATTTAAGGAAGATGCTGGAAGAGCTGGCCAGGCGGATTAAGGGAAGGGTGGCCATTGTCGGGGTGGGCAATTCCATGCGAGGGGATGATGGAGCTGGCCCCTCAGTTATAGAGATGCTTAAGAGCGATCAAGAAGCATCAACTATGGACTGCCAACTACCTCACAGCAGGCAACCTGCATCAAGTAGGGAGCATCAACTATTTGACTGCGGGCAGGCGCCGGAAAATTACCTTGTTCCCATTGCTGAGTTTAAGCCAGAGACCATCCTGATTATTGACAGCGCCCAGTTCTCTGCCCGGCCGGGGGAGACGAAACTCTTTGAAGCGGAAGATATTAAAGGACAAGGAATATCCACCCATAATGCATCCCTCTCTCTTTTTATGGACTATTTAAAGAGGGAGACGGGAGCAGATATTTTCTTGTTAGCTATCCAGCCAAGAAGAACTAAGCTGGGTGAAGAGATGAGCCCTGAAGTTAAAGAGGCCCTTCAGCTTTTAAAGGATAAACTAAGGCAAATTCTAAGTTTAGATTAAGAATGAAGTTGTGGCTAAGATAAAGGCTGTAAAAATGGGATGTGTCCCTAAATTAAAGGCTGGATTTGGAAAATTAGCCTCTTTGGAGGAGGCAAAAGACGTTCTCTTCAAGCAGGCTCCTCAGGTAGAGTCTATGGAGGTGAGCCTCAGTCAGGCAGTGGGCTTTGTCTTAGCTGAAGATGTTAAAGCCGAGATAAATGTGCCCCACTTCGTAAAATCAGCTATGGATGGTTATGCCGTGAGAGCTGAGGATACATTTGAGGCTGCTGATTCCAGGCCGATTACCTTAAACCTTATTGGCTCAATTGAGCCGGGGATGCGGTTAGAAAGAGCCATTGTCCGGGGAGGCTGCTTTGAGATTGCCACCGGAGCTCCCCTCCCGGAAGGGGCAGATGCCGTAGTCATGGTTGAGTATACTGAACAGACATGTAAGAGTGCTGCACAGCCGAAGCACCGCAAAGCAGTGCCGATTCTCAGGCAGTGCCGTAAGGCAAGCGAAGAAAATGAAGTTAAAATTCATAGAAGTGTGGCTCCGGGAGCCAATGTGGTGGAAGTGGGCTCGGATATTGAGAAAGGTAAAACTGTCCTTTCAAAGGGGACAGTCCTGGAACCTGGCCACATTGGCGTCTTAGCGGCTCTGGGGAGAAAGAATATAGCGGTGAGAAGAGGGGTAAAAGTGGGCCTTCTTTCTACTGGAGAAGAAATTTTGGGCCCGGGTGAAAGATTGACTCCCGGCAAGGTCTACGATATCAACTACTGGACGATTGAGGCGGCTTTAAGGAAAGAGAACTGTGAAGTTATAAATTTGGGTTTAGCCAAGGATGATACGCAGTCACTTAAGGAGAAAATTCTCAAGGGGATAAAATTAGCTGACCTGGTCTTACTCTCCGGGGGCTCTTCCTTAGGCGGAGGCGACTTAGTGGGTGAGGTAATTGAAGATTTGGGGAAACTATTGATACACGGCATTGCCGTTAAGCCGGGGAAGCCAACTATGGTTGGGACCGTTGAAGGGAAATTGGTTATTGGTCTGCCCGGATATCCCATGTCTGCTCTCTCCAATTACTATATTCTCATCGAACCACTCCTCCTCAAGATGATGGGAGGCAAGGAAGAACCAAGATACGCAGAAGCCAAACTTTCTCGCAAAGTAGCCTCCACCATTGGCCGATTTGAGTTTCTGCCGGTGAGACTCCAGGGGGGAGATTGGGCTCTGCCCGTGAGCAAAGGCTCCAGTGCCATCACCTCCTTAGCTTTGGCCAATGGCTTCATTGAGATCGGAGAGAACGTGGAGGTTCTGAATAAAGAAGAGAAGGTTAAGGTAAGGTTATTCTAACTTTTTTCTAAAGTAGTGTAGGTCTAAGAAAGCAGAGCTCTAAGGGGACATTTATGAAGTGCGTAATGGTCATTCCATCTTACTGGGGAAGGCAAAAGAAGATAGGGGTGAAGAAGGGAGATATAACCTATGACCACCCAACTGCCCTTGATGAGGAGGGTACCCTCAGTCGCTGTCTGGAGAGTATAAGGCTACTGAAGGACAGAGATTTCACTCTAATTATTATCGGGGCGGCTACAAGTGCGGATATTTCCAGAAGGGTTGAAGAGAAGATAACTGAGATTATCAAATCGGCCCGTACTGGAATTAGAACATATCTCTTCAGTCATTCCCACCTGGATAGAATTCATAAGGTAATTGGCAGAGAAGAGTTCCTTAATCTGTTGCAGATGGAAGGCTACTCCCCCATCCGCAACTTATGCTTACTTTGTGGAGAGATCTTCCAGGCGGAAGCAGTCATCTTCATTGATGATGATGAGGTATTTGAGGACCCCCATTTCCTTAAAAAGGCCAAAGAATTCATCGGGAGGAAAGTGAATGGAAAGGAAGTTAGGGCAGTAGCTGGCTATTACCTTCAGCCCGATGGGGATTATCATCTTAAGAAAGAAATCAAGCCCTGGATGGTCTACTGGGACAACATGGAGAAGATGAACGAAGCTTTCGAAAACATTATTGGAAAGGAGCCGAGGCTGAAGGAGACTCCCTTTGTTTTCGGAGGGAATATGGTCGTTCACAGAGACCTATATAGAACCGTCCCCTTCGATCCTAATGTCCCCCGGGGAGAGGATATTGACTATCTGATGAATGCCCGCATGTTTGGTTTCCACTTCTTCCTCGATAACCAGCTTTCCATAAAACACCTGCCTCCTCCCAATCCCAATCCCACCTGGCTCCAACTGCGCAAGGACATTCATCGCTTCGTCTTCGAGCGAGAGAAGATACGCTCTCAGAGGAGACTCTCGGGCATGACCCTGGTCCGAGCTGAAGAGTTTGACCCTTATCCGGGAGCGTTTTTGAAGGAAGACCTAAAAGAGAAGGTATATAAATCTAACGGGTTGCTGGCTATGGAATATCTCCTCAAGGGGGAGAGGAAAGGCTGTCAGGAAGCCCTGAACAATATATTAGAAGTGAAGAGGGCAAAGCCCCAGTTCAATCCCTTTGACAATCTGCGCTCTCTTCAAAAAAGGTGGCAAGCGTTGATGTCTTACCTCTCTAAACCAGAAATACATTCAAGGGTGAGAAAGATCTTGGGTGAAGGATAAGGTCGGGGGTTCTCAGATTATAGTGGAGGCAAGGGGATTTGAACCCCTGACCTGTTGCATGCGAAGCAACCGCTCTCCCAACTGAGCTATGCCCCCCAAAATTACTCGTATAGTTTACCATAAGCAGGAGCTTCTTAGCAACAAAAAACCTGCGTTAGCATGCGTTAGCAATTTCGCAATTTTTTATTTGACATGATTTGTTCCCGGTGTTATTATTGAATAGTCCATGAGAAAGAAGCCAGATTTAGAGTCAGAGAGGCGAAGATATATACGGCTCCGGCCAAAGGAACCTATCTCTGTCCGATTCAAAGTGATTGAGGAAAGTAGAAAGAGAAAGGTAGCCGCGGCTGACCGGGCAAAGACGAGAAGTGTGAGCGCCGGGGGGATGTTCTTAGAGATACCTCTTCTGGAGCCAAAGATGTTAGAGGGACTTCTCAGAGGAACTCATATCCTCTCCCTGGAGATAGACATCCCCAACGCTCCTCATTCCATTAAGGCCTTGGCCAGAGTGATCTGGGTGGAGGGAGAAAAGGGAGTGAAATCCGATAGGTATGGAGTGGGATTATCCTTCCTTGGTATCAGAGAAGATGACCGAGACAAAATCATGAATTATGTGATCGATACATATTCTGGCTAAGGCATATATTCATCTTTCCGGTTTCACTTTAGGAAGGCCGGAGATGGGATCTCCTTCCTTCCATTTTCCCCTCTCTTTCAATATCTTGATCCGTTCCGAACGCTTGAGCACAGTGCGATGCTGTTTACGTCGGCCACCCGATGATTTTAGACTGGAGTGCTGGGTCATAGCGGTCTTCTCCTCTAAAAATAGCTTGCCACCCCTAAGTTTCGGCTTCACGTAAGAGTGCTGCAAGCGAAAGTATTAATTCTATGGTAGCATATATCAGAAAAGAGGTCAAGATAAATATTGTTGTTGGTGGAAATGGGAAGTTTGAGAAAAATAGTATATAATTTAGCCGATGAAGATTCTCAATGTATATATCGTTAAGGAGTTCTTTCCCCTCTTCCTCCTTGCCTTCCTGGTCTTCACCTTCATCCTCCTTTTAGGAAATATGCTTGAGCTTATCGAGATGTCCGCTAAGGGAGGCTTATTTGCCCTGAAACTGATTATCTACATCCCTCTTTTCTCCCTCTGTTATTCGCTTCCCATGGCCACCCTGGCGGCAACTATGATGAGCTTCGGCCGGCTATCTCAGGACAATGAGATAGTGGCTGTGGAGGCCAGTGGAATAAAGGTCTTTTCTCTATTTATCCCCATTTTCTTCATTGGCTTCCTTCTCAGCCTTCTCTCCCTTCATTTGAACAGTGAAGTTGTCCCACGGGCCAGGTATCGCTTTGAATCTATAACCCGGGAATTGGGAGTTAAAAAACCTACCCTCCTTTTCCAGGAGAGGGTTTTCATTAAGGACTTTGGCCAGTACCGGCTCTTTATTGAGAAGGTGAAGGGGCATCATCTATATGGCGTTCACATCTGGGAGTTAAGAGAAGAAAGCCCTCCTCTGACCATATTTGCTAAGAAGGGGGAGATAATGCCTGAGAAGGGAGAGGAGGGGCTAACACTGAAGTTGATTGAGGGGATGAGGGAAGAAGTCGATCCGGAAAGGGCAGGAGAATATCGCCGAACTAACTTTGACACTTACTACTTTACTCTCTCTCTGGCTTCACCTCAGGAAGGAAAGGTCAATAAAAGGCCCAAGCATATGACCATCCAGGAGCTAAGGGACAAGATAGAACAGATCACGATGCAGGAGCCAGGGTTAGAGCCCCGCCTGGAGTTGTCGTTAACAGAGGAGAAGATAAAGGAGCTGAAAGGGAAGGTGGTCTATCCACTCTTGGTTGAGATTAACAGGAAGATATCCTTAGCCTTTGCCTGCCTCACCTTTGTCCTCATTGGAGCTCCCCTTGGAGTTGTCGTTAAGAAGGGTGGAAAGTCAATAGGGTTTGGATTGAGTTTTTTCCTCATCCTCATCTACTATATAATGATGATGTTGGGAGAATCACTGGGAGAGAGGGGCGTGCTTCCTCCAACCCTGACCATGTGGGCGCCAACTGTTCTCCTCGGCGGCGTAGGCTCCTTTCTCATCTTCAGGAGGATTGAGCATTGAGGATCCTGGATCGCTATATAGCCAGGGGGTTTCTGACCTGTTACCTCTGTGCCCTGTTAACTTTCGTCGCTCTATATTTAATAGTTGACCTGTTTACTAACTCCGATGAATGGATACAGGCCAGGATGCCTGTCTCAACCATAACCCGTTACTATCTGAATTATGTGCCCAATGTCTTCATCCTTGTCGGCCCGGTGGCCTTGCTTCTGGCCACTCTCTTCGGATTGGGGAGGCTCTCCAGGAATAACGAACTTACGGCAATAGCGGCAAGCGGGATAAGCCTTTATCGAACTTTGCTCCCCTTGCTTCTCATTGCTTTCCTGGTTAGCCTCGTCACCATATTCGTCAATGAATTAATCGTCCCCAGGACAGTCAGGAAGGCAAATGAGATAAAGAGGATGAGAAAGGAGAGAAATCCAGATTTACATATTTACAGCGATATTCAGATGTGTGGAGAGGAAGGGAATATGTTTTATATCAAAACCTTTGATAGCCGCAGAAACACCATGAAGGGACTGCAGATTCTCAAATACTCTAAGGGCGGTTCTATAGAGTTGAGAGTGGATGCTGAGGAAGCTAAATGGTCAGATGGCCGATGGCGCCTCCTCAATGGATTCTTGCGCCGATATGATGAGAAGGGAAATGTGGCTGAAGAGGTGCAGCCACTCAGGGAACTTGATATTCCCGAAACTCCTGAAGATTTTTTGGCTGGCCCACGTAGAAGCGAAGAACTCAGTTTCCGGGAGCTGAAAGGGCATATAGAGACCCTTGTCGCAAGGGGGTTACCAAGAAGGGAACTTGGAAGGGAACTTGTAGGGCTTCATTCAAAGGTCTCCCTTCCCCTGGCCAATCTGGTTATCCTCCTCACCGGGATACCATTTGCTCTGCGCACCCGCCGCCGCGGGATAGTCGCTGAATTCGGCAAGGCCATCGGAATAGGCTTCATCTACCTGGCTTTTTTCAGGTTAGGACAGTTCCTGGGGCAGGGCCTCTTACCTACCGTGGTGGGCGCCTGGCTGGCCAATATCGTCTTTGCCACGGGAGGCATTGTTCTGCTCCATAAAAGTAGAAGATGAAAGGTAACCCTTTAGCCATACGAAGCTTCGGCTATGCCGAAACTTGATTCTGTTCGAATGGCTTAAGTGCCCAGCTCCCAGGAGGTGAGATATCTTTTTTGCTCGGAAGTTAATGAATCTATCTGAAGGTGCATTGATTTCAGTTTAAGGCGGGCGATCTCGGCATCTATCCTGGAGGGAACTGAATAGACCTTCTTCTCCAAACTTCGGCCTTCCTTAGCGATAAATTCAGCCGAAAGGGCTTGATTGGCAAAGCTCATATCCATAACTGCTGCCGGATGCCCTTCGGCTGCGGCAAGATTGATAAGGCGTCCTTCACCCAAAAGGTTTATTCTGCGTCCACTAGTTAAAGTGTATTCTTCAACGAAGTCTCTTACCTTTCTCTTTCGTTTGGCTAACTTCTTCAAACTTTTTAAGTCTATCTCCACATTAAAATGACCAGCGTTAGCCAATATTGCTCCATCTTTCATCAACTTGAAATGTTCCTCCCTGATGACGCTGATGTCACCACTCACGGTAACGAAGATATCTCCTTCCTTAGCCGCCCTCTTGAGAGGCATCACCTGGTAACCATCCATGGCGGCCTCCAGGGCCTTTAATGGATCAACTTCAGTGATAATCACCTTAGACCCCATTCCTTTAGCCCGGGAAGCTACCCCCCTCCCACACCAGCCGTAACCGCAAACCACCACCGACTTTCCAGCCAGGAGCAAGTTAGTTGCTCTCAAGATGCCATCGATTGTTGACTGACCAGTCCCATAACGGTTATCGAAGAAACGCTTGGTGGGAGTATCGTTAACAGCAATGAGGGGAAACATGAGAAGACCTTTTCTCTCTAAGCTCCGAAGTCGCACTACCCCGGTAGTGGTCTCCTCCGTCCCTCCCAACATATTTTTTGCCAAGTCCTTTCTCTTAGAATGAACGGCAGATACCAGGTCAGCTCCGTCGTCC
>JAUWHM010000030.1 GCA_030605915.1 Nitrospirota bacterium
CCCGGGCAGATTATCGCCAATGAGATAGTTCTTGTAAATGAGATATATATACTGTATCACCCGAAGAGAATTGCCGCAAGCATAGCATCATCCTTGGTGCCATCAATAGAGAACTGGCAGGAGATTTATTAGTTTCTGGGGTCAGCCATTGAATCTGACTCCTTCGTTTTTAACCTCAGGGAAGCCCATGCCCTGAGGTTATTTTTATTGACAAGGGATATGCTTTAAAGTATACTCAATTTAGGGAATAAGATATGAAAGTAGGCTTGCCTAAACTAAGGGAACTCAAGTCCAAGCTTAAGTTGGAGCGGCTTCATTTTGAATCCAGCCGCATCCTCTTTGGACTGGATATTGGCACTCATTCTGTAAAAGTGGCTGTCCTCAGGGAGACAGGAAAGGGGACGAAATTAGTGAATTTAGGTATAGAGGAGATTCCCCAGATTAAGGAGGAAGAAAGAGAGCCTGCCGCAATTGAAGCCATAAAGAAAATTTTAGAGAAGAATGACATTAAGGCCAGAAGAGCTATCACCGCCCTATCGGGGGGAGCCGTTAATATCAATAACCTCACTGTGCCAGAGATGCCCGAGGAGGAGTTGGGAGAAGGAATCAGATGGGAGGCAGAACAATATATTCCTTTCTCCTTAGATGAAGCATTTCTGGATTTCATCGTCTTAGGAGAAGTGACCGAGGCAGGAGCCAGGAAATTGGAAGTGGTAGTGATAGCTGCCTTAAAGGAGACGGTAAATAAGAGAGTAAGCCTCTTAGAAGAAGCTGGACTCAGGCCGAGGAATTTAAACATTAACCCCTTAGCCTTATGGAACTCATTGGAGAGATCCAGCGAGATGGGCAAGGAAGAAGTAGTAGCCTTGGTCGACCTCGGCCGGGAAACCACCAGCATAAATGTCTTCCGGGAAGGCAAGCTACGGTTCACCCGTGACATTGCCGTAGGAGGTGAAAAGGCGACGGCGGCTGTGCAGAAGGGTCTAAATCTCGATTTCGTTGAGGCCGAGAAGCGAAAAAGAGAAGAGGGAATTGAAGAAAGTTCTCCCATCTATCCGCTAATTACACCCGTCATCGAACAGTTATCCAGCGAGATTGGTCGTTCCCTGGACTTCTATAAGGCCCAGTCCCGCGAACCGAAGATCGACCGGGTGGTTCTCTCCGGAGGAGGAGCCAAGCTTAAGAACATAGATAAGTTTTTAGCTGAGGGGTTGGGAATAAAGGTGGAACTTTCCACTCCCTTCCGTAATATTGAATGTGACCCGCAGACATTCCCACCTGATTATTTAGAGGAGGTCAGTCCCGCCTTTACCATCGCTATTGGTTTAGCTCTTAGTGCCCTCAAGCCGAAGAGGATAAGTCTTCTTCCCGTAGAACTTCGCAAGGAGCCAAAGGAGCTCCTCATGGAGTCTCTCCCCAAGGTTGGAGCCGGGCTGCTCCCCTTCATCTTGTTCTCTGTCTTCAGCGTCCAGATGATTAGGATTGGTAGTTTAAGTAGGCAGGATAGACATCTGAAGAGAGACATAGATGAGCTGAGGGGACGGGCGGGTTATGTTGAGGAACTGGAGAAGGAGAAGGAGATTTTAACTAAGAAGAGAGACCTCATTGGAAACCTATCAGAAAGGCAGTCGTTTTGGCCGGGCCTGCTCAAGGGATTAAGCGAAGAGATACCAGAGCGGGTCCGACTGACCAAGATATCTTTAACTGAGGGGGGCCTTAGAATTTCCGGGGAGGCTCTTTCCAGTCCCTTAGTCTTTGAGTTCATCACTCACTTACAGAAACTTCCCTACTTTGAGAAGGTAAGATTAGACTATACTGAGACGGATGAAAAGTCAGTGAAATTTGAGCTGCTCTGCTCCTTCCCGCCTGGCGGACGGGCAGGCAAAGTTAGCTCTGGGGAGAAGAAGTAAATGGCCGCCATTGACTTATCTAAGATAAGCAAGAGGGACAGGCTCCTCCTGGCCCTGGTTGGTGTGGTGATCGGCCTTGTCCTTTTCAACCGGTTCCTTTATCAGCCCAGGAAGGCAAGGATAGAAGTTCTGCGGCAGAGTGTTCAAGCACATAGGCTTGACCTTCAGCTTATCAAAATCAGGGTCAAGGAAGGCAAGAAAGGAAAACTGAAAATTGAAGAGGAAGTAGAACGACTAAAGGAAGGGTTGAGAGGATTGGAGAAGAAACTACCCAAGGTGGAGGAGGCTTCTATTGTTCAGGAAGAATTATCTAAGTTAGCCAGAAGGTCGGGAGTGGATTTCACCAAGCTTAAGACGAGGGAGGGGGAGAAGAAGGAAATTTATGAAATAATGCCTCTGGAATTGGAGACTCATTGTCGCTACCTGGGCCTATTCCGCTTCCTCTCTGACTTGAAAGGTATTCCTGGGCTGGCCATGGTTAGGGATATTCAAATAGAAGCTCCTCAGAGAGAGCCTCCCCTTTTGAGGGTAGATATGGTTCTTGATCTACACTTCTTAGCCCCTGAGGAGAAGAAAGGCGAGGAGAAGAGCGATGAATAAAGCAAAGAAGATAGCTGTCCTAATAGGAGTGATCTTAGTGATAGCCTTTCTCATTGCCGAGCGGAATATGCACTTGAGGACCATCCTTACTGCTCTCGCAGGAAGCGGGAAGGTGGCAAAGTTAGTGGCTGAGGAGATATCTGCCTCAGCAGCCTCAGCAGTGGTCAAGCAATCAAAGGGAGAAGACAAAAGCCAGGAGGGGAGGAAAGAGGAAGAGGAACAGATTGAGACGCAGGAAAAAGAAGAACCTAAGAAAGAAGAGACTGAAGAACAGTTACTTACTTTAAAGAGAGACCCTTTCTCGTTCTGGGCGGAAAAGGGTGATGGAGGGGATCTCCAGACAATTATGGTTACTCCTGAGGAGATTAGTTTGCAAGGAATCATCTATGACCCGCCCGATTCCCGAGTCATCATCCATGACCAGATCGTGGGAGTGGGAGACGAGGTGGATGGAAAAAGGATAGAGAAGATTGAGCCTAACAGGATTATCCTTATCGACATTGACGGACGTAGGAAATTAATCTGTCCCCTGGGAGGGGTGGAGGGGAAGCGTTGACTGAAATAATCAAAAGGATCAGGGAGGTGGAGCGCCGGGCCGAAGACCTCATTCAGAAGACAAAGGAAGAAGCTAAGCAAACCATAGAGCAGGCTGAAGCTAAAGGCAGGCAGATAGTCACCGAGGCGAAGACCGAGGCAGGGAGGGAAGCTACCTCCCTTAGGGAAAGAGCCACTGAGGAGGATAGGAAAGAAGCTCGTTTAATTGTGGAGAGGATGGAGAAGGAGGCAAAGAATTTAGAAGGTGCGGCCAGAAAGAATCTGAATGAGGCCGTCTCCTTTATTGTGAAGAGGGTGGTTAGCTAAAATGGCTCTCAGTCAGATGGCTAAGATTCAAATCGTTGGGCATAACTCAGCCCGGGAGGAGGTGGTTGAGGAGCTTCAGAGACTGGGCTCAGTGGAGGTCACTAACTTACACGTAAGAGTGCTGCAGGCGAGAGACGAGCAGTTAGAGAAGAGGCAATTGGAGATAGAACAGACCTCAGCCTATTTAGCTCAGTTTGAGAAGAGAGGGTTGGGAGAATCCTTCTTTCCGGTCAAGGTTAATCTAAGCGAGGAGGAGTTCCTTAATATTATTCAGAACTTTGATTATGCCCAGCTCTGCCAGATTTGCCAGAAATTAGAGCGAGACCTGAAAGAGCTGGAGGCGAATGGGCTGAAGTTATTCAGGCAGGCCAATGACCTTCTCCCCTGGAAGAGGCTAAATATTCCCCTGGAGGAGTTGAAGGAGACAAGTGCGGCAAAAGTTACTTTAGGGACGGTGTCAAATAGAGACTTTGACCCGCAGGGGATGAAAGAGAAGATGGAAGAGGTCTCCAGGGAGACCTTCATCCAGGTTATCGAAGAGACAAAATCGGTCAAATATTGCCTTTTAATCTATCTGAAACATCACCAGGAGCAGGTTTCTAACATCCTGAGGGAATCTGAATTTACCCCGGTTAATTTCCCCGGGCTTCGAGGAAAGCCAGAGGATATACTGAGGGAGACTGAAAGCCGTCTCCAGAAAGTGGAGGAAGAGAAAAAAGACTTGATAGCTAAGAGCCGGGAGATGTTAAAGGAAAAGACAAAGCTCATGGCTGTCCATGACCATTTAGCCAACCTGCGGGAGAGAAAGTCCATTCAAAATCTTTTTGCCCGGACCGAGGAGACCTTCCTCATAACTGGCTGGATAAAGAGAAGCCATCTTGAGAATCTTAAGAAGAGCCTGGAGAGACAGTTCTCAGAGATAGATATCAGTCCCGTTAAGCCAGAGAAAGGAGAGAGACCGCCAGTTGACTTAGAGAATAGGAGGTTGGTTAGACCCTTCCAGATGGTGACTAACCTCTACGGTCTTCCTCACTCACGGGAACTTGACCCCACTCCCTTCCTGGCCCCTTTCTTCTTTCTCTTCTTTGGACTGTGTGTATCCGATGCTGGCTACGGACTAATTCTGATGGCCTTGACCCTGTTAGGGATTAAGAAGATGAAGGTCGGGCAAGAGTTATTTCGCCTCCTCTTCTTGGGAGGGGTAGCGACTCTTATTTGCGGAGCTTTGATGGGAGGATGGTTTGGGATTGACGTAGCCAAGATTCCCCGAGCCCCCCATTTTTTGAAATCGGTTGTCCTATTCAATCCGCTCGAGCAGCCGATGACTTTTTTCAAGTTAGCTCTTGCTCTGGGATTCGGGCAGATCTTCTTTGGAACTGTCATTAAGCTGATTAAGGATGTAAGGGAAAAAGAATGGAGTGATGCTCTGTTTTCTGAAGGGTCATGGCTGGTAATTTTTGCTGGAATATTGGTGCTTGTCTTGGGCGAAGGGCTTATCGGCCCTGGTGGAGCCAAGACCCTGGGAAAGTGGTTAGTGATCTCAGGCGCTCTCGTCCGGGTTATCCTCAGGGGATTGTTTAGAGAGAGAAAATTGGCCGGTATAGGAATTGGCCTGATTCTCCTTCTAGATGGGCTGAAGAATCTTTTAGGGAATGTCCTGAGTTACTCAAGACTGATGGCTCTTGGAATGGCTACCGGAGTAATTGCTATGACGGTGAACCTGGTTGCCGGGTTGGCCCGGGAGACAATTCCACTCCTTGGCTGGCTGGCAATGATTGTGATCTTAATCGGAGGGCATATATTCAATATTGCCATCAATACCTTGGGTAGCTTTGTTCATACCACAAGGCTTCAGTTTGTTGAATTCTTCCCTTATTTCTTTGAAGGCGGCGGAAAGGCATTTGAGCCATTCAGAACGCAGAACGAGTTCACGGTAGTTAGATAGAGGAGGTGAAGGGATGGAGATTGGTTTGGTGCTGGCAATAGTTGGAGGAGCACTGGCTGTGTTTATGGCTGGATGTGGCTCGGCAATCGGCATTGGATTAGCGGGCCAGGCAGCCGATGGAGTTATGAGTGAGGACCCGAAGAAATTCGGTAGCCTCCTCATCCTGGTTGCCCTTCCTGGAACGCAGGGAATCTATGGATTTCTGATCGGGATCATGGTAATGAACAAGTTAGGTTTTTTTGGAGCTGCGGGATTGGCAGCAATCGCCACGGAGCAGGGATGGCAGATACTCGGGGCTTGCCTTCCAATAGCTATAGCTGGGTTGGTATCCGGGATCCATCAGGGGAAGGTATCAGCCGCCGGGGCGGGAGTGGTTGCCAAGCAACCATCCGACTTCTTCAAGGCAGTCATTATGTCAGCTCTTGTTGAAACATATGCTGTCCTGGGACTGCTGATCAGTATTCTGTTCCTGAATGGAATAAAGATTTAATTAGGGTTGGCATAGATGGCTCTTGAAGATATTTTGAAAAGAATCCAGGAGAATGCCCATAAAGAGGCTGAAGGAATAAGGAAGGAAGCCGGGGAAGAAGCAGAGGCAATTTTAGAGGAGGCGAGGAAGGAGGCTGTCTCAGTCAGGGAGAAGCTCTTAGAAGAAGGTAAGGTCTCTTCCCGGCAGGAGAGAAGAAGAATATTAACCATAGCCAACTTAGAAGCCAGGAAGGAGATTCTCGGGAGGAAACAGAATCTTATTGAGGAAGCTTTCCAGAAAGCTTCCCAGCGCCTCAAAGCTCTATCGGATGCCGAGTATCAAGCTACCGTTAAGAAGATGCTTCTCAAAGCGGTGGAATCTGGTGAGGAGGAGGTGATCATCTCTTCCCGGGATGAGAAACGGATAACTCCTTCGTTTTTGAAAGAAGTTAATAAAGAGTTGGCCGAGAAGGGTAAGTTAGGGAAACTGAGACTCTCTTCTGAGAGAAGGAAATTCATCGGGGGATTCGTTCTCAGGTCATCTCGGAAGGAGATAAAGTGCACCTTCGATTCCCTCATTAAGGAAAAGAGGGATGAGCTGGAAGGAGAGATATCTCGGATTTTATTCAAGACCCGTCAAGGACAAATCGGAACTTCACCCTGTTAAAATGTTATGGATAATGGCTGAAGACCTGAGATATGCCTATGCGGTGGGGAGAATCCGGGCCCTGGAAACCAGACTGCTGAGGAGGGAACGATTCAACCAGATGGTTGAGGCCGAGGATGCAGAGTCAGCCTTGAGGACATTGGCCGATACCGATTATGGGCCTTTGCTATCTGGAATAAAGAGTGCGGATGCGTTCGAGCTCGCCTTAAATAAGGAACTAACCAAAGTTCTAATCCTTATTTCCCATCTAAGCCTGGCCCCGGAGTTAACAAACCTCTTCTATTTAAGATATGATTTCTATAATCTGAAAGTCCTTCTCAAGCAAAAATACTCAGCCCCCTTAACTGTTGACAGTAGATTGTCTACCCCTGAGCTTCTCATAAACGCTGGCCTCGTCGAACCCGAGAAGCTAAGAAAGATTGTGGAAGGGGGAGACTACGCTGAGCTACCCGATGAGCTCAGAAAAGCAGTTGAGAAAGCAGAAAAAAGGTTTGAGGAAACCCACGATCCCCAGATGATAGATATTATTCTGGATAAGGAGATGTATAGCCTCTTTCATAAAAGGGCCCCGGGGAATCCTTTCCTTAAAGGATATTTTCAAATCTCTACTGACCTGACCAATATAAGAATTTTCCTCAGAGCAAGAGCATTGAGAAAGGAGAGAGACTTCTTTGAAAAGGTCTTTCTAAAAGGGGGCAAACTTGAGCTGAGTTTCTTTCTGAGACTCTACGGGGAGCCCATGGATAATTTCTCCTCAGCTCTCTCCCCCACTGCCTACGGGCAGTTAGTTTCC
>JAUWHM010000122.1 GCA_030605915.1 Nitrospirota bacterium
GAGATATAACCAGACTTAAAGCAAGAGAATTGAATGAGGAAAGGAAAAGATTTGGAATGGTCTTTCAAGGGGCCGCCCTGTTTGATTCCTTAACCGTGGGGGAGAATGTGGGCTTCTCACTGCGAGAGCATACTAATCTCAGTGAAGGAGAAATAAGAGAGATTGTCAGGGAAAAGTTAGAACTGGTGGGGCTGCGGGATGTCGAAGATTTAAGGCCGGCTGAACTGAGTGGAGGGATGAAGAAGAGAGTAGCCCTGGCCCGAGCCATGGCCATGGACCCGGAGATAGTTCTCTACGATGAGCCAACTACGGGAGTAGACCCCATTATGGCTGATATCATTAATAGCCTTATTTTAAGTCTCCAGGAAAGATTAAAGGTTACTTCCCTAATTGTCACCCATGACATGCAGAGTGCCTATAAGATAGCTGATAGAATTGCCATGCTCTACAAAGGTAGAATCATAGAGATAGGTAGTGGAGAGGAAATAAAAAATACGGCCAATCCGATAGTGCGACAGTTTATTACTGGAGCCTCTCAGGGGCCAATCACGGAGAATTAATCAATGGCTAAAGTTAGCACAGAAGCGAAAGTAGGTCTCATGGTGGGAGTGGGCCTGGTTATGTTAGCAGGCTTGCTATTCTACTTTGGCAGGCTTGATCGATATCTGGCAGAAAGAAAGGGCTATGAGATTAAGGCCCTTTTTAATTTTACCGCCGGGCTGGAAAAGGGTGCTCCAGTGAGATTAGCCGGGGTGGAGGTAGGGAGTGTGAAAGACATCAAGATGATCTACCATCCGAAGACAAAAGTAGAGGTTAGTCTCTGGTTGAGGCCGGATGTTGAGATAAGAGAAGGAGCCACCGCTTTCATTAGCACCCTGGGATTGATGGGGGAGAAGGGCATAGAGATAACTCCCGGGGAGAAAGAAGGTAGCCGCTTGGTAGCGGGGTCAGAGATAGCTTCTTCGGAACCTGTCCGTTATGAGAGTCTGGTCAAATTAGGAGAAGAGATCGTCAGGAAGCTGGGCGAGACGGTGGATTCAGTGGAGAGGATAATTGGGGATGAGGAGACTGAAGAGGCTTTACGGGAGAGTATCAGAAGCAGTCAAGTTATTACCAGGAATCTGGAAACTCTCACTGCTGATCTAAGTAAGGTGTTAGGTGAAAGCGGAGAGGATGTCATTGTAATTATTGAGAATTTCAGAGAGATATCAGAAAAACTGAAGAAATTTGCTCAGGAGTTGGAAGAACATCCCACCATCCTCCTCCGGGGTAAGAGAAAGAGCCGGGAAGAGAGAAAGAAAGAGCGTGAGGAACAGAAAAAGACCCCGGAAAAGAGAAGGTGGCGGAGCCGTTAATAATGGCTAAGGCGAAGACGAAGTTTGTCTGTCAGCAGTGTGGTTACGAATCTCCCGGGTGGTTGGGACGGTGCCCTGACTGTAAGGGATGGAATACGCTGACTGAAGAGATAAAGATTGAGAAGAGGGGAAGGCTCCCCGTTGAGGGCCCCTTAACTGAGCCCCAGCCCATATCTGAGATATCCGCTGAGGAGGCGGAGCGTCTTCCCACCGGGCTCGGAGAGCTGGACCGGATATTGGGAGGGGGAATAGTTCCCGGCTCTGTGATTTTGATTGGAGGAGATCCAGGAATTGGAAAGTCAACGCTTCTGCTTCAAGTCAGCTATCAACTCAGCCTGAAAGAGCATCCTGTCCTCTATGTTTCCGGGGAGGAATCGGCCGGGCAGACAAGACTTCGGGCCAGGCGGCTGGGGGCTTCCTCTTCTCAGCTCTTCCTGGTCTGCGAGATAAATTTAGAAGTCATAGAGAATCATATCAGTAAGCTCAGTCCGAAAGTGGTCGTGGTTGATTCCATCCAGACGGTCTACCGCTCTGATATTCCATCTGCCCCGGGAAGTATCAGCCAGGTGAGAGAGAGCGCCTCCTCCTTGATCCATTTAGCTAAGAGGGAGGGCATATCCATCTTTTTAGTTGGACATGTAACTAAGGAAGGAGCCATTGCTGGGCCCCGGGTCTTAGAGCATATGGTGGACACCGTCCTTTATTTCGAGGGGGAAGTGCAGACAAATTTGAGGATTCTGCGAGCAGTTAAGAATCGGTTCGGTTCCACCAATGAGATTGGCATCTTTGAGATGGGAGAGGAGGGTCTGAAAGAGGTTGCCAACCCATCTGAGCTATTCCTGGCTGAACGACCACTGAACGTATCCGGTTCCATGGTGGTTCCCTGCCTGGAAGGGAGTAGGCCGCTACTGGTCGAGCTGCAGGCCTTGGTCTCTCCTGGAAGCTTCAGCATGCCTCGTCGCTTAGTAAGCGGAGTGGACTACAATCGAGCCTGCCTTCTCTTTGCTATCCTGGAGAAGAGAGGGGGACTTCGCTTACAGAATCAGGATATCTTCGTCAGTTTAGCGGGGGGACTCAGCCTTAGAGAACCGGCCCTGGACTTAGGGATGGCCATCGCCGTTGCCTCTAGTTTCCGCGATATTTCCACTCCCCCTAAGATGGTGTCCATAGGGGAGGTAGGTTTGGCAGGAGAAGTGAGGGCGGTGAGCCGGCCGAGCCTGCGGATAGGGGAGGCCGCCCGGCTCGGTTTCACTGAATGCCTGATCGGTCGAAGCAATCTAAGGGCGCTGAAGCAGAATAATAACATCAAGTGCATCGGAGTAGGGACAGTAGCGGAAGCCTTAGACATAGCTCTGAGTTCGCCATGAAAGATTACATCCCGCTTCGTAGGACATGCAAAAATTCTTACTCACAATTTTTGCATACTGCGCGGGATCAATTCGCACTTATGACTTAGCTGCGCTAAGCCATGTGCTCATTGAGGAGGTGAGAAAAGATGATCTTAAACATTATTCGAGTTATCTTCATCATGTTGAGTGTAGCTCTATCCTATAATCTGGCTCCAAAATTTTTTGACTTTCATCCTGAGTATTATGGCGCTCTCATCGGTTTAGGCGCTGCCTTTCTCATTATCGGATTGGAGGTAGCTTTAAAGAGAATTTCCTTGAGTGGATTGATGGCCGCCGCCTTTGGTTTAATTATCGGTCTTCTCTTAGCTAACCTAATCGCCTATTCATTTCATCTCCAGGATATAGAACTGCGGGGAGCCCTTTGTTTGGTGCTGGGCTATTTAGGCGGAGTAATAGTCTGGAAGAGGAGAGAAGATTTCTACTCGCTTTCCCCTCACAGGCGTAGTCCCTCCAAACAGGATGAGGAATATAAGATACTGGACAGCAGTGTGATCATTGATGGTCGGATAGCGGACATCTGTGAGACCGGATTCTTAGAGGGGACTTTGATTATCCCCAGGTTTATCCTCCAGGAAGTCCAGAAAATTGCTGATTCAGCCGATTCCATCAAACGGAATCGGGGTCGCCGGGGCTTAGATGTCCTGGGCAAAATAGAAAAGAATGCTAAGGTGAACGTGAGAATAGATGAGCAGGATTTCCCTGAGGTGAAGGAGGTTGATGAGAAGTTAGTGAGACTGGGCAAGGAGATGAATGCTAAGGTTCTAACCAACGATTTCAGTCTGAACAAGGTGGCTAATTTAGAGAAGGTAAGTGTTTTGAATATAAATGAACTGGCCAATGCTCTCAAGCCGGTCGTCCTTCCCGGAGAGATAATGAAGGTGAGGGTAGTTAAGGAGGGAAAGGAGCCCGGACAGGGGGTAGCTTATTTAGATGATGGGACGATGGTGGTCGTCGATAACGGCAAAGATTATGTGGGACGGAGCATTGATGCGGTAGTGACCAGTGTCCTTCAAACAGCGGCGGGGAGGATGATCTTTACCCGGCCCTCTGGAGAAGGAAATGAGCGGGTTAGGGAACCATACCGGATGGGCAGAAAGAGCGCTCATCAATTTTATTGAGGTAGAAAATGGTAGTGTCTACTGATCAGGTAGCGGTTAGGACACAGGAATCAGGCGGGAAGAAGGTACAGGTGGTGGATCTCAGCGGAGTTCTTGATATTCACACTACCCGGCATTTTGAGAAGACCTTAAATTTTCTCATCGCTCAGGGGAATCATTGGATCATCATCAACTTTAAGA
The DNA here is from genome assembly GCA_030605915.1 of Nitrospirota bacterium. Taxonomy (GTDB): domain Bacteria; phylum NPL-UPA2; class NPL-UPA2; order NPL-UPA2; family JAGMAN01; genus JAGMAN01. The sequence continues at coordinate 4,063 of JAUWHM010000122.1, forward strand.
AATGCGATTATATCAGCTCGGCTGGTTTGGGAGCGCTGGTGGGAGCCGCCAGAGAAGTTCGCCGCCACGATGGGGACCTGCGCCTTCTTCACCTATCCAATAAGATACTTAAGATCGTGAAATTGCTTGGATTCGATAGGATCTTAAAGATCTATAACAGTGAAAAAGAAGCATTGCTTTCTTTTACACTAAAGTGCTCCCCTAAAGGGAGTGAATAGGGAGCGCAGAGATGGAAATTAACGAAAAGGAATTAGCTGAAATCCGCCAGATGCGCCGGGCAATTTTAGATGAGGTGGGGAAGGTGGTTGTGGGGAAGAGAAATGTAGTGGAGTTGGTGCTTACCTCCCTCCTCACTCATGGGCATGTCCTCTTAGAAGGAGTGCCCGGGATAGCCAAGACCCTGATCATGAAGACCTTTGCGGCCACCCTGGGATGTGAGTTCAAACGGATTCAGCTCACACCGGACCTCCTTCCCAGTGATATATTGGGAGGGTTTGTCTTCAATGTGAAAGAAAGCGAGTTCTACCTTAGAAAGGGCCCTATCTTCGCCCATATCCTTTTAGCCGATGAAATCAATCGGGCTCCGGCCAAGACCCAGGCAGCTCTCCTGGAAGCCATGGAGGAATGTCAGGTGACCATTGAGGGAGAAACGCATACTCTGGAGTCCCCTTTCATGGTCATGGCCACTCAGAATCCTTTGGAGCAGGAAGGAGTCTATAGATTGCCTGAAGCTCAGATGGACCGCTTTTCAATGAAAGTCATCTTTGAGTATTCCACTAAGGAAGAAGAGATTTCCATGATGAAACGTTATTCCATACACCAGCCAGAAATTCATCAGATTGCCTCCCCGGAGAAAATATTGAAACTTCAGGAACTGGTGGAGCGGGTTGAGGTGAACGATGGAATCTACGAGCACATTGTGGAAATAGTGGCCATGACCCGCAAAAACAATAACCTGCTTCTGGGAGCTAGTCCTCGGGCTACCCTTCACCTCTTGAATGTCTCCCGGTCAGCGGCCCTTCTTTCCGGTCGGGGTCACATTATTCCCGATGATGTCCGGTTCATGCTTCCCCATGTCCTTAATCACCGTTTAATCTTAAAGCCGGAAGCAGAGCTGGATGGTCTGACCACCTTTGAGGTGATAAATCAGATCTCGAAGGAAGTAAAGGTCCCCGGACATGCCCCTCATTAGTGGAGAACTTCTGATTTTGCTCTCCTTGTTCCTCCTGCTGGTAGCCTTTCTTCTACCCGTTCCTGCGCTTTTAATTACTTCCATGGCTCTTTTCAGTTATTTTCTCACTCAACTGATAATTTATGGCCTCAAGGTGAGAAGCCTTATGCGATCTGGAATAAAGATGGAGCGCCGTATCAGCGGAGTCTCCGGGACGAATGTCGTCTTTACAGATAAACGGGTTAGGATTTCGGTCTCGGTAGAGAACTTCACATCCTATGATTATGGCTATTTAGAGCTGGAAGACTGCCTTCCCCAGAACTGGGAGGTGGTGGGGGAGAACCGGGCTGTCTTTACCCTTCCAGCAAAAGGAGGGGTCACTTTCAACTATTT
>JAUWHM010000085.1 GCA_030605915.1 Nitrospirota bacterium
GGGGCATTTGCCCCTCTTTTTTTTGCCCACATGGTTCATTTTGTTTTGAAATGGACATTTGCCTTCCAGCAGGTGCAGGATGAACCTTTGGAAATAAACCTTCTCAAGAACCTTCTCCTGAAATTAACATGGTGTTGGGAAAAGATTGACTTGACAGGGGAAGAGTGATAGAATTCGAGCCAAGGAATTTTTCCTTAACAGAAGGTTGATGCGGTGACTGAGAAGATGCTTATGTGCGGGAATGAGGTGATCGGGGAAGCCGCCATTCAGGCGGGCTGCCGCTACTACTTCGGCTATCCAATAACTCCCCAGAATGAGTTAACTGCTTATATGTCTGGGAGAATGCCTGAGGCACCAGGGGGGGTATTCTTGCAACCAGAATCCGAATTATCCGCTATAAATATGGTCTTTGGAGCCTCAGCCGCTGGAGGACGGGCGATGACCTCTTCCTCCAGTCCAGGAATAAGCCTGATGCAGGAGGGAATCTCCTATTTGGCGGCTGCCCAGTTGCCTGCGGTCATCGTTAATATAGTCAGAGGAGGTCCTGGTTTGGGTAATATTGCTCCGGCCCAATCTGACTACTTTCAGGCTACCAGAGGAGGAGGACACGGCGATTATAGGACGATTGCGCTGGCTCCCTCTACCGTTCAGGAATTAGCTGATTTAACCCCGCTTGCTTTCCACCTGGCTGATAAGTATCGAAATCCAGTGCTCATCTTGGGGGATGGAATCCTTGGGCAGATGATGGAGCCGGTGGAAATAAAATCAAAAATTGAAAATCATCCGCCGCCGCGGACAAAAATCAAAAAACCGTGGGCCTTGACCGGAGCGAAAGGAAGACCCAGAAATCTCATCCGTTCCCTCTATTTAGGTGAAGGGGTTTTAGAGAACCACAATAAGCTTTTACAGAAAAAATACGAGGAGATTTCTAAAAGGGAGGTGCGCTGGGAAGCTATCTCGCTTGAGGACGCAGAGTTAATTTTAGTTGCTTATGGAACCTCAGCCCGTATCTCGGGGGCGGCCTTAAGGGAGGCGAAGAAGGAAGGACTTAAAGTAGGAATGTTGAGGCCAATAACGCTCTGGCCCTTCCCATCCCGGGTGATAAGCGAGTCCGCAGATAAAGTAAAGGGGTTTTTAACCGTAGAGATGAGCTGTGGTCAGATGGTTGAAGATGTCCGATTAGCGGTCGGCGGAAAATGTCCTGTCCACTTCTATGGGAGGACGGGAGGAGAAGTGCCAACGGTAGAGGAGATATTAGAAAACATCCACTCACGGCTAATGCCGAAACTTGATAAGTAAAGAATATGAAAAAAGTCTTTGGTCATCCCAAGTGCATGAAGGATGTTCGCACTCACTATTGCCCGGGCTGCGGCCATGGGACTGTTCATCGCCTCTTAGGTGAAGTCATCGATGAACTGGAGATAAGAGAGAAGACTATTGGCATCGCTCCCATCGGCTGTGCCGTTCTCCTTTATGACTACTTTGAATTAGATATGACCGAGGCCGCTCACGGGAGGGCCCCAGCCGTAGCCACTGGCATAAAGAAGGTTAATCCAGACAGTATAGTCTTCACTTATCAAGGGGATGGTGACCTTGCGGCCATCGGCACGGCTGAGATAATCCATGCGGCTAACCGGGGGGAGGCGATTACGGTAATCTTTGTAAATAATGCTGTATACGGGATGACGGGTGGTCAGATGGCTCCCACTACTTTAGTGGGGCAGAAGACGATGACCACGCCTTCAGGTCGAGAAATTTCCACCGCTGGCCATCCCCTTAAGGTAGCTGAACTGTTAGCCGGGCTTCCGGGAACGGCCTACATCTCACGGGTGGCGGTGAATAGTCCTGGAAATATCGCTAAGGCTAAGAAAGCGATTAGAAAGGCTTTCCAGGTCCAGATGGAAGGATTGGGTTTAGCCTTAGTGGAGGTTCTCTCCCCCTGCCCGAGCTACTGGAGATTGACGCCAGTTGAGGCCATGAAATGGCTGGAGGAGAAGATGATACCTTATTTTCCATTAGGGGAAATAAAGGACATTGGTGGAGGCAAGGAAATTGCTTGAGGAGATAGTCTGTGCTGGATTTGGTGGACAGGGGGTAATTTTTATGGGGAAGCTCCTTGCTTATTTAGGAATGGTGGAAGGTAAACATGTTACCTATATCCCCTCCTATGGTGCTGAGGTCCGGGGGGGGACGGCTAACTGCACCGTTATTATCTCTTCCGAGGAGATTGCCTCGCCTATTTCTTCTCAACTTTCCAGCGCCATCGTCATGAATAGACCTTCCCTGAACAAATTTCTGCCGCGGGTGAGGAAGGGTGGACTATTGATCCTGAATAGCTCCCTGATTAAAGAAGAGCCCAGCCGAGATGACCTGGTAACAGTTAAGGTTCCAGCTATGAAGATGGCAACCGAACTTGGCAGTAGTAGGGTAGCCAATATGGTTGCCCTGGGTGCCTACTTAGCTCGCAGGAGATTCATCCCTCTGGAGAGTGCCCTCCGAAATCTTAAAGATGTCCTGCCCGAACGCTCCCATCATCTCTTAGAGATAAATAGACAGGCTTTAAAAAAGGGAGCTGAGCTTGTGAAGGTTTGAAAAGATACGGAGGGCCTTTTTATCAGCGATTTCTCTTCAGCTGTTTCACTTCCAAAAGCACTTGTACATCCTCTTGATGTCTTGGATTATCTATACGGCGTTTTGTGCGAATCAGATTATCTATGTCTATCCAGTTGGCCTTGGTTTTTCCGTAATGGCCGCGTATCCTTTTCTTCCATGCAGTTTCGAACCGTACATTGGGAACATTGAGAAGCAGATCAATTCTGTTAGGCGCTATGCCAATTTGAACAATTTGAGTCAAATCATTTGGGGAAAGAAGCATAGGGCTGCCAAACTCCGCTAGCGCTCGATTTGCAAGCTCGATATTCTTGACCGATGGCCCGACCCACAAATCCATATCTTTTGTATAACGAGGCTTCGCATGATAGATGAAAGCCAGTCCGCCAATAATAAGATATCCTACCTTATGTTTATGCAATAGGACGAGCATGTCCTCAAAATCCTGAATCGTTACCATTATGACCTCGAACGGCTAACATGTTTTCGTCCGCCCCGTACCTTTTCAATATCATTTCTGATAGCTACCAGTGCGGACAATCGCGTCTCCGGTGACTGCTTCTGCCAGAATTCTAGATCCCAGCGGTCAGCATCAGCAAAATCCCTGGCCCGATAAGCCTCAATATTTTTTCTGCGTAGTTCTGAACGCGATTTTATATCCGTAGCTAATCCCTTTCATCTTGAATCTTATCTTTGCTTTGGCAGTAGGAATACCTTTTATATCGATTTGACTCGGTTTTCCATATCTTCATAACTTATATCATATTCCTGGAGCAATGTAAAGAAAAAATTCATCAGTCTAAGGGCTCTCCAGCAGTTCAAAAGGAACTCAGCCCCTAAAGAAGATCGGGACCTAAACCTCCTTATTTCATTGACTCTTGAAAGAATAAATTACCGGCCTTGTTCTTGAGGGCTGAATTATTTTTGCTTTGACAAGGGGTTTAATTATGCGATAAAGCCTCGCCCTTTTTATCCCAAGGATGGTGACCATCTCACTAACCGATAGACGATTTTTGTCTCGGAAAGAAAGAAGTAAACTCTCTTGTTGTCTGGTAAGAGTAATCTTCTTTAACTTCGCTGGAATGGAAAGTTCTTTAATTCTCCTCTGAGTTCTTTCCAGTGTATCTTTAATTGCCAGGCAGCAATATTCAAGCCAGGAAGTGAGATCGCCTTTTTCTCTTCTTACCTTTTGTATAGATTGGTAATATCCCTCGTGATCTTCTTTATAGAATTGATCTACAGCAAAGATGTGTTCGGTATCAAAACCTCTCAAGCAGAGAATCCAAGTAGCCAGGCATCTTGCACATCTTCCGTTACCATCTGTAAATGGATGAATTCTTACAAGTTCATAATGCGCTATTGCCTGGGAAATTATTGGATGTACCAATTTATCAGCATTTTTCAACCACTCCAGAAGGGCCATGGTTAGTGTCCTCGCTTCCTTTGGCCCTGGTGGAGTATAGATAATTCTCCCGGCCGCAACTACATAATTTTGGCGAGTCTTATATTTCCCCACCTGGGACGGTGGCAGAACTTTTTGGGTGAGAAGACGATGAAGATTAAGCAATCCCTTTTCTGTAGCTGCCTTATCTGGTTTCTGTTCTTGAATCCACCGAAGGGCAGCAAAATAGTTCGTCACTTCCTGCTTTGCTTTTTTGGCAGCGGGAATATCTTCACCTCTGGCCAGAGCTTCTACTTCGGGCAAAGTAAGTGGGTTTCCCTCAATGGAAGTGGAAAAGTGTGCCTGCCTGGTTAGAGTTTCAAAACGTATCCTTTCTAGCCAGGGAATATCAATTCTTGATGTCCGAAGCCATGTTCTGAGCTGTTCAGCCTCAGAAATTATAGCCAGTAAATTGTCAGTAATTGTATATCTTGGCGAATATTTCTTTTCCATTTGCAGGTCTCTTATTCTGTCTACTTAGAGTATACTATTTGTCTACTGATTTGTCAAGCTATTAGCATCTACTTCTTCTCCCTTTTTTTGCTTCAGCCTAACTCCTCCTTCACCTGATATCCAGCTGCCTCGTCGAATGCCTTCTTGAAATCATATCCATTCTTGAAGTCATCCTTGCTATCTCTGTCGGTCTTACCCATAAGCCCTGCTTCAACCATATTAAAGATGATCTCCCCGAAGTCCTCTGTCCTCCTTATCCCCCACCGTTCGAAGACAGTTCTAACCATCAGGCCAAATT
>JAUWHM010000141.1 GCA_030605915.1 Nitrospirota bacterium
AAGGCCCGGTCCTATCGCAAATAAAGCGGGTAAAATTATTGGAAAGCACCGAGGAATTATTTTTTACACCATTGGACAGCGCAAGGGATTAGGTATAGCTGCTAAAGAGCCTTTATATGTAATTGCCATTGATAAGGAAAGAAACACTGTCGTAGTGGGTAGGGAACGAGAAATCTATGCAGATGAGCTGATAGCTACTGAAGTAAATTATATAGTGGGGAGAAAATTCTCTGCGCCCATCAAGGTAAAAGCGAGGATAAGATACAATATGCCAGAGGCAGAAGCAATAGTTACCCCTCTAGAAAATAGTAGGATCCACCTGAAATTTGACCAGCCCCAGCGGGCAATCACTCCCGGGCAAGCAGTGGTATTTTACCAGGGAGATATTGTCATTGGGGGAGGGACGATATTAGAGCAAAGAGAGAAATAAAGGATGGGAAATAGAACAGAGGATTTTCCGATAGTACGGGTTACCGAAAAAGTGAGGGAAATGAAAGAAGATGTAGTCATCAGAGAATCTCCTCTGACTATCTTTTTAAATAGTCAAGAGGAACATTCCTATAATTATTTCTAGAGCCGCACCTACTAATCTGGCAGTAAGACTTGCTAATAAGTTAAGAATAACTCTTATGGGTTTTGCCAGAGGCAAAAGAATAAACATTTATACTAATGACTGGAGAGTAAAGTGAATATAAGAGAGGGCAATTCAGAGTTAATGGAGAAGATTCAGAAGCTTAAAAGAGAGAGAAATGCTATAATTCTCGTCCATAATTATCAAATAGCTGAAGTGCATGATATCGCTGACTACATGGGCGATTCTTTGGGTCTGAGTCGAATCGCCAGTGGCACCGATGCGGATGTAATCGTCTTCTGTGGAGTCCGCTTTATGGCTGAGACGGCATCCATCCTTTGTCCAGACAGAATAGTCCTTATGCCCGATATAAATGCCGGGTGCCCTATGGCGAATATGATTACTGCTGATAGACTGCGAGCCCTAAAAAGAGAACACCCAAAGGCGCAAGTATTATCTTACGTTAATACTTCTGCTGAGGTTAAAGCAGAGGCTGATATCTGCTGTACTTCTACAAATGCTATTGAGATAGTAAAGTCATTAAAGGATGTTGAAGAGATTATCTTTGTCCCTGATAAATATTTGTCCTATTATGTATCTACAAAAGCTAATCATAGGTTTATTCCCTGGAATGGATACTGCCCCACCCATGTCAGAATTCTGCCTGAGGATATCTTGAGACAAAAGAAAGCCCATCCTGAAGCTCTGGTTTTAGTCCATCCTGAATGCACCCCCCCGGTTATTCAGCTTGCTGACGAGGCTCTCTCCACGGAGGGGATGTGTAAATATGCAAGGGCATCTAATGCCTCTGAGATAATTGTGGGCACAGAGATAGGGTTGCTCTATAGATTGCAGAAGGAGAATCCCGAGAAGAAATTCTATCCTGCTTCGGAGCAAGCTATATGCCCAAGTATGAAATTAACCACATTAGAGAAGGTATTATGGTGCCTGGAGGATATGAGATATGAGGTCAAGGTTCCTGAAGAGATTCGTCTCAAAGCCAAAAAGGCCGTAGATAGAATGTTACAGTAAGACGAAATTCTAAAAAAAATTCAAAATAAAACTTGACAAGTGTAGGATAGTGTGGCATATTGCAGATGGAAGATAAAGCACAAGGTTAGTGCTTAAGAGACAAGGGCGTTCAAGACGCCCTTTTTACTTTAGGGATGAAGAGGGACAATTTTGATCGCCGTAATTGACTACGGAATGGGGAATCTGAGGAGTGTAAGTAGGGCGCTGGAGAGAGTGGGAGGCAAGATTAAGGTAACCTCAGATAGAGAGATAATTGAGAATGCTGATTCCTTAGTCCTGCCAGGGGTAGGTGCCTTTTCTCAGGCCATGGAAAACCTGGACTCGCTTGATCTCTGTTCCTTAATTCGTCAGAAAATTGAAGAGGGGATAGCTTTCCTGGGCATCTGTTTGGGCTTACAGCTCCTCTTTACAGAAAGCGAAGAGGGAAAATGCGCAGGACTGGATATTATCCCGGGGAAAGTGAAGAAGTTTTCCTTCAAGGAGCCCTTGAAAGTTCCTCATATGGGTTGGAATGCTGTGAAGAAAGTGATGAGCAGTAAGTGTAAGGTTATGGAAGGAATTCCTGATGGTTCTTACTTCTATTTTGCTCACTCTTATTATGTAGAGCCGCAGGATGAAATCGCAGTTCTGACCAGGACTGAATACGGGCTAAAATTTACCTCGGCTATTTGCCAGGGTAATATCGTCGGCGTGCAATTTCATCCTGAGAAGAGTGCAGATATGGGGTTGAAGTTGCTGAGAAACTTCATTGAGCATAGGTAAGAGGTGAGAGTAGAATGAATCTGGAGCGGGTGGCCATCTTGGATTTTGGCTCCCAGTATAGCCAGCTCATTGCCCGTCGGGTGAGGGAGTTAAGAGTCTACGCCGAGCTCCTTCCCTACGATATTTCTGCCTCTGCGCTGGCTAAGGATAAACCAAAGGCAATCATCCTTTCCGGTGGACCAGCCAGCCTGACGGCTGAGGAGAGCCCGGTCTGTGAGAAAGAGATTTTTGAACTGGGAGTTCCCACCCTCGGCATCTGTTACGGAGCGCAGCTCATGGGAAAGCTCTTAGGAGGAGAGGTAGCCTCCTCCATGGCGCGGGAATATGGCCAGGCTACCCTTTTAGTTGATAAAGGAGATGACCTGTTCCAGAGACTTGATAAGGAACTTGTCGTCTGGATGAGCCACGGAGATAAGGTCTCCAGGCTTCCTCCTAACTTTGAGGTTATAGCCCACACCCCTAATTCTCCTATGGCTGCCATGAGAAACAAAGCAAGAAAACTGTTTGGACTGCAGTTCCATCCTGAAGTGGTTCATACACCAAAGGGGAAGGAGATTCTTAAGAACTTCCTTTATCAAATTGCTAAATGTTCTCCCACCTGGACGATGAAGTCCTTCCTTGAGCGCTCCTTGGAGGAGATGAGGCAAGAGGTGGGTGAAGAGAGGGTGCTGTGCGCTCTCAGTGGTGGAGTGGATTCTTCCGTTCTATGTCTCCTTCTTCAAAAGGCGGTGGGAGAAAGATTGGTGGCTGTCTTCGTGGATAATGGTCTTCTCCGGAAAAACGAGGGAGAGAGAGTAAGAGAGACCTTTGAAAGCTATTATCGCTTGAACTTAAGATGTGTAGATGCTGGGGAGCAATTTCTGAAAAAGCTAAGAGGAGTCACTGACCCGGAGGAGAAGAGAAGAATAATCGGGAATGAGTTTATCAAAGTGTTTGAGGAGGAGGCAATGAGGATAAAGAAGGTAAAGTATCTGGCTCAGGGGACCCTTTATCCGGATGTCATTGAGAGCCGCTCGGCTCGGGGAAGACCTTCGGCTACCATTAAGACACATCACAATGTAGGAGGTTTGCCGCAAGAGATGAATCTAAAACTGATTGGGCTAAGCTCCCCGACAGGCTACTCCGAAGAATCTCTAACCGCATCATCAATGAAGTCAGGGGAATAAACCGGGTGGTCTATGATATAAGCTCCAAGCCGCCAAGCACAATTGAGTGGGAGTGAGAAGATGACCAAATATATCTTTATTACCGGTGGAGTGCTTTCTTCCCTGGGGAAAGGAATTTCTGCTTCATCCATTGGTTGCCTTTTGGAGAGCCGGGGCCTGAGGGTAACCCTGCAGAAGATAGACCCCTATCTCAATGTTGACCCGGGGACGATGAGTCCCTTCCAGCATGGGGAAGTCTATGTCACTGATGATGGAGCAGAGACAGACCTTGATCTGGGACACTATGAGCGTTTCACCAGCCTGAGCACCGGACAGAAAAACAATTTCACGGCTGGACAGATTTACCAATCTATAATCAGCAAGGAGAGAGAGGGAGATTATTTGGGTAGGACGGTTCAAGTTGTTCCCCATGTAACTGATGAGATTAAAAGATTCATCAAGAGGGTGGCTCGGGGGAGGAGGTTGGATGTAGTCATCGTTGAGGTTGGAGGCACAGTCGGTGATATAGAGGGGCTTCCTTTCTTAGAGGCTATCCGGCAATTCCCACTGGACATCGGGGAAGAAAATTGCCTCTATATTTACCTCACCCTGGTCCCTTATATTCGCAGCGCCAACGAGATAAAGACAAAGCCCACTCAGCACAGCGTAGCCCGCCTGCGGGAAATCGGGATACAGCCGGAGATATTGCTGTGCCGCACCGAAAAGCCATTTTCCAAAGAGGTGAAGAGGAAGATAGCTCTCTTCTGCAATGTTACGGAAGAAGCTATCATTCAGGCCATTGATGTTGATTCTATTTATGAGGTCCCTCTCATCTACAAAGAGCAGGGATTAGACAGGACAATCATTAAGCGGCTTGGCCTTCCTAGAAGGAGGCAGGACCTATCCCAATGGGAGGAGATGCTCAGGCGGCTCAAGAATCCGTCCACTTCCACTGAAATTGCTGTCATCGGGAAATATGTCCGTTTGCAGGATGCTTACAAGAGCATCAATGAGGCCCTAATTCACGCCGGGGCAGCTAATAGCTGTCGGGTGAAGACTAAATGGGTAGATGCTGAGGAGATTGAGAAAGAGGGCGCAGATAAGCTTCTTGAAAGGGCAAGGGGAATTCTGGTTCCCGGTGGGTTTGGGGACCGGGGGATTGAAGGAAAGATAGAAGCCATTAGATGTGCTCGGCAGAAGAAAGTTCCCTTCCTGGGAATCTGCCTTGGCATGCAGTGCGCAGTAATAGAGTTTGCTCGCCGCGTTTGTGGTCTTAAGTCTGCCAATAGCTCTGAATTCAATCCGAGAACTCCTCATGCGGTAATTGATTTACTTCTTGAGCAAAGAAAGGTCAAAGACAAGGGGGGGACAATGCGATTGGGTTCTTACCCCTGCCAGATTCCTCCTGATTCCTTAGCTCGTAAGGCTTATGGAAAGAGTAGAATTGGAGAAAGGCATCGGCATCGCTACGAATTCAATATGCAGTATAAGAGACAATTGACGGAAGCTGGGATGGAGCTAAGCGGTCTCTCCCCGGATGGCCGCCTGGTGGAGATTATTGAGATAAGTAACCATCCTTGGTTCGTTGCCTGCCAGTTCCATCCCGAATTTAAGTCAAAGCTGAGCCAACCCCATCCTCTCTTCCGTGATTTCATTAAGGCCAGTCTATGTTAGCCAAAAGGATTATCCCCTGTCTGGATGTTAAGGACGGACGGGTAGTTAAGGGCATTCACTTCCTCAATTTAAGAGATGCCGGAGACCCTGTAGAAATCGCAGCCCATTATAGCCGGGAGGGAGCGGATGAGGTGGTCTTCTTAGACATCACAGCCACCATTGAAAGTCGCCCCATTATACTCGAGGTAGTTAAGAGAACAGCTGAGGAAGTTTTCATTCCTCTGACGGTAGGAGGAGGAATCAGCGCAGTAGAGGATATAAAACAGTTGCTTGCCTCAGGTGCAGATAAAGTATCCATAAATACAGCGGCGGTGAAGAATCCAGGGCTGATAAGGGAAAGTTCAAAAAAATTCGGAAGTCAGTGTACCGTTGTAGCTATTGATGCGAAGCTGCAGAAGACAGGTCTCTCATCTGACATCTGTCATCTGACATCTGATGGAAAGTGGGAAGTTTACATTGATTCCGGCCGCACGCCCACCGGACTGGATGCTCTTAAGTGGGCAAAGGAGGTGGAAAGCTTAGGTGCGGGGGAGATACTGCTGACAAGCATGGATGCTGATGGGACTAAAGCCGGGTATGATTTAGAGCTTACTAAAAGAGTCTCGGAGTCGGTGGATATTCCGGTGATTGCTTCGGGAGGAGCGGGAAACTTAGAACACCTCTATCAAGTTCTGTCAGAGGGGAAAGCTGATGCCGTGCTTGCCGCTTCAATTTTTCATTATGGCGAATATACCATAAAAGAGGCAAGAGAGTATCTTAGGAGCAAGGGAATAATTGCAAGAAACTGAGGAACGGAATAATGTGTGGCATTTTCGGTATTTACGGACATAAGGATTCAGCCCGTCTCACTCACCTTGGCCTCTATGCACTCCAGCACCGAGGACAGGAGAGCGCTGGGATTGTGGTCTCCGATGGGAAGACGGTAAGGAGCCAGAAGGGGATGGGACTGGTCACCGATGTCTTCGGCCAGGAAGCCTTTGAGAAATTGCCCGGGCATATCTCCGTTGGCCATGTCCGCTACTCAACCACCGGGTCCTCCCTACTCAAGAATGCTCAGCCTTTCCTGGTCCAACCCTCCTATGGCTCCCTGGCCATTGCACATAACGGCAATTTAGTTAATGCGCGGCAATTGAGGAATGAATTAGAATCATCAGGGTCAATCTTTCAGTCAACTATGGACAGCGAAATAATTGTTCATCTTTTAGCCAGGTCAAAGAAGAAAAGCCTGGAGGAAAGAATCGTTGATTCCCTTCCCCGGGTTAGTGGAGCTTATTCTCTCATTCTTCTCACCAAGAATGAATTGATTGCAATAAGGGACCCTCATGGATTCCGGCCCCTCTGTTTAGGTGAAATTGATGGCGCCTACATCATTGCCTCTGAAAGCTGTGCCTTAGACCTTATCCAGGCCAAATATCTGAGGGAGATTGAGCCTGGAGAGATTGTCATCATCAATGAAAATGGTCTCCGTTCAATCAAACCATTTCCAGAGCGAAGACACTCCTTCTGCATATTTGAGTTGATCTACTTTGCCCGTCCGGATAGCAGTATCTTCGGTGGCAATGTCCATCTGACCAGGAAAGCTCAAGGAGCACAGTTAGCTAAGGAGTATCCAGCCGAAGCAGACGCCGTCATGCCCATACCCGATTCTGGCAATTCAGCCGCTCTCGGTTTTGCTGAGGAATCGGGAATACCTTTTGAGATGGGAGTAGTTCGTAACCATTATGTGGGAAGAACATTTATTCAGCCTTCACCCTATATCAGGGATCTGGGAGTGAAGATAAAACTGAATCCGATAAAGGAAGTTATAAAAGGAAAGAGAATAATCATTGTGGAAGATTCCATTGTCAGGGGAACAACATCCCTGGTGAGGATGAAGACCCTTCGGCAGGCAGGAGCCAGGGAAGTCCATATGCGGGTTAGCTGCCCCCCGCTCAAACATCCCTGCTTCTGTGGGATTGACTTTCCCACCAGGGAAGAGCTAATTGCCTCCAGCCGAACGGTAGATGAGATAGCTAAATTTCTCGGACTGGATAGCCTTGGCTACCTCAGTTTAGAAGGACTATTCAAGGCCATGCCCTTGCCTTCGGGGAAGTTCTGCGCTGCCTGCTTTAATGGAGATTACCCCGTGTGCCCTCCCAAGGAGGCAGGCAAGCATACCTTGGAAAGTTCGAAGACAAATCTAAGCACTTGCGGTATTTTTCAATTTGTAAAGATAAAGCACAAGGTTAGTGCTTAAAGAAGAGGGACAAAGGCGTTTGAAAGAACGCCCTTTTTACTTTATACCCTTTTCTTTCAACGTTAGAAAAACCAGACGAAGACGTCCTTTTTAGTAGCAAAGTCTGCTGGGGAGGACGTTTTTTCTTTATTAGGACAACGGCGTTCTATGCCAAGCGAAGGTGTAGAATGCCTTTTTTTAACGAACACACAATTTATGGAGTCCAAAGGACAACCTAAATTATAAGAAGGCTTCCCTGAATGGAAAAAACAAAAAAATCCGAAAAGTCTTGACAAATGTTTCATTATGCTGTATACTTTCACCAGATGGTGAAACTACTGAAAGCGGTGAAAAACTATGGAAGGGTTAGAGGTTGAGAGCAAAATTCGAGACAATATTAAAAGTCTTCTGAGAGATATTCCTTCTGCTCAAATACGAGTTCTTAAGGGAAAGCCTGTGGGTAGTTTCCAGCCCGATTTGTTGCTTGAGGTCACTGTTGGAAACCGCCGTAGAAGAGTTGTGGTAGAGGTCGAATCCCCAGGGGAGCCACGCCAAGTGCGCTACGCTATCCAGCAGTTGAAAGAATATCTGGGCCAATTTGAAAATGCCTATGGAGTGATTGGGGCACCCTACATCAGCAATGATGTAGCTCGCATTTGCAGGGAAAACGAGGTTGGATATATAGACCTTGCCGGAAATTGTTTCTTGAACTTCGAACAGGCATACGTCGAGCGGAAGAATTTTCCTAATCTAAATGTGGAGAGACGGTCTCTCCGTTCTCTTTTCACCCCGAAGTCAAGCCGAATTCTCAGGGTGATGCTCTCTAACCCGAAGCGTGCCTGGCAGGTGCAGGAGATGGCTAAGGAAGCCAAAGTGAGCCTTGGTTTAGTTTTTAAAGTTAAACAGCGTCTTTTTGATTTGGAGTATGCTAAGGAAGAAGATAGAAAAATGTCTCTGAACCGACCGATGGCTCTTTTGAAGAAGTGGGCTGAGAGTTATTCCTTTCGAAAGAATAGGATATATGATTATTTCGGCTTTGGCGAGCTTAAAGAACTGGAGAAAAATATTGCAGAATATTGTCGGAGGGAAGAGATACCTTATGCCCTGACTCTTTTCTCTGGTGCAGCTCGAGTAGCGCCTTTTGCTCGTTACAACAGAGGATTTGTCTATGTTGGCAAAAGGATCCAGGAGGTAGCGAAATCTATGGGATTGAAAGAGGTTTCTTCCGGTCCAAACCTTACTATTTTAGAACCCTACGATGAAGGTGTTTTTTATGGAAGCAGGGAAATGGAAGGCTTGTCAGTAGCCTGTGATATTCAACTTTATCTGGATTT
>JAUWHM010000032.1 GCA_030605915.1 Nitrospirota bacterium
GATTGGAAATTTCTCCCTCAATTATTATCCGGTGGAATATTTATCCTTACGGCTAAAATGAAGAGAGCTTTTGGGATTAATACCTCCAATCTGAAAATGATTAAGAGATATGAGCACACCATGAGGAACATTCCGAAACAATATTTCTGCAACCTGGCAAAGCATCTACCGGCCATGTCATACTATGGAGCCATAGACACTATCAAGGAACTTTCGAAGAAGGCTACCGTGGGGATAAACAGCCTCGGTATAGATGTGATTTTAAAAGAATATTTATCTCAACTGAGGCCATATCTGAGTTTCTTCGATTCCAATGTGCTCCGATTTGAGAGGGTGAAAGGTGCGGAAATATTTAAAGGTTATGAAACCGGAAATTTAAAAATAGACAAGTTCCACAAGAGACAAATATTGGAGAAGCGTCTGGGAGAATTTGGGGCTATGTGTCCTCTGGTAATAGGTCATAACGAGGGCGATGTAGAGATGGCCAGGGTTGCTCGAGAAAAGAAAGGTATGGGAATAGGGTTTAACCTGTCCTCCTCAGTTGAGGACACTTTTGATGTAAGAATAACGGGTAAAGATTGGCAACCTCTATATGGATTGATTCAAGTGCTCCAGCGAGGTTCTATTTGCGATGGATAAGAAGAAGGATTGCTCCAGACCCGATGTCCCTAACTGCTCAGCCAAGATGCAGCACACAGATAAGAAGTTAGAGCAATATCTTGAACGGCAGGCACTGAGTCAGAGATTAGGTAAGATTAAACACAAGGTAATGGTGTTGAGTGGTAAGGGAGGAGTCGGGAAAACCACCGTGGCCGTGAATTTAGCCACCTCTTTATCTGTTTTGGGCAAGAGGGTTGGTCTTCTGGATATTGATATTCACGGTCCAAGCATCCCCAAAATGCTCAATCTGCAGGGAAGGACACTTCAGGGTAAGGATGAAACACTCTATCCCATTCTATCGGGTGAGAATTTGAAGGTTATCTCCATAGGATTTCTGCTCAAAAGCGAGGACGATGCTGTTATCTGGCGTGGGCCGATGAAGATGGGCGTAATAAAGCAGTTCCTCAAAGATGTAGAGTGGGGAGAATTGGATTACCTTATTGTTGATTCGCCTCCCGGCACTGGCGATGAGCCTTTAAGTATCTGTCAGTTAATTGAGAATGCAGATGGAGCAATAATTATTACTACTCCTCAGGACATAGCCCTTATAAGCGTAAGGAAATCCATAAAGTTCTGCCGGGAACTCAATCTTCCCATCTTGGGTGTAGTGGAGAATATGGCTGGACTCATCTGCCCCCATTGTCAGCAGAGAATAGATGTCTTTAAAACCGGCGGCGGGAAGAAGATGGCTCAGGATATGAAAGTTCCCTTTTTGGGGAGCATTCCTATTGATCCGAAAATAGTAGAATCATGTGACGATGGAACACCTTATGTTTACAAGTATGCAAGCAGTGAGACAGCAACTGCTTTTGGACCAATGGTCAAATCTATCATGAATCTGGATAGCAAGGAAGGGAACAGACAATCTACAGGAGCAGGAACTGAAAAATGTCCCTAAAAGAGAAGATAGAGGAGAACCTGAGGAAAGTTATTGACCCGGAGACAGGACTGGATGTCCTTCGGATGGAACTCATAAGGGACCTGAAAATAGAAGAAGACGGCAGGGTGAGCCTCACTTTTCGCCCATCTTCTCCCGTTTGTCCGCTTGCCTTTCAATTAGCATCTGATATCCAGCAAGCGGTGAGAACTGTAGAAGGAGTAAAAGATTTAGGTATGGATGTAGATGGTTTCATCCACGCCGAGCAACTCAAGCAATTACTATTGAGAGAAGATAAAGGATGAAGAGCGGACAGAAGGAAAATAAACACATATTCGGGCCAGTTCCCTCAAGACGGTTGGGGCTCTCCCTGGGAGTGGATATTGTCCCACTCAAAACTTGCAGCTTTGATTGTATCTATTGCCAGTTAGGACGGACGACGCGCAAGACCATAAAAAGGATGGAATATGTAAAGGTAGGGGAGGTATTAAAGGAATTAGAGACTTCGCTTGAAGACAGTCCTCCCCCGGATTACATTACCTTCTCCGGTTCAGGCGAGCCAACCCTTAATTCTAAGCTGGGAGAGATGATCTCCAAGGTGAAGAAGATGAGTTCTGTACCTGTAGCGGTCTTAACCAATGCCAGTCGGCTTATTCACAATGTTCGGGATGACCTGTATAAAGCGGATCTCATATTGCCGTCTCTGGATGCGGTTAGTGAAGGGGTCTTTGAAAAGGTTAATCGCCCTCATGAGAAACTTCGCATCGAACACATCATCGCTAATCTTAAGATTTTTTGTAAATATTTCCAGGGTAAGACCTGGCTTGAGGTAATGCTGGTTAAAGGGGTGAATGATAGCCGAGAAGAGCTAAGCAAGATGGCCAAGATTATTCAGCAAATCAACCCGGATAAAATCCAGCTCAATACCGTTACCAGACCTCCTTCTGAACCTGAAGCCTCAGCTCTAAGTCAGGATGAGTTGGAATCTGTTAAAAATATCTTAGGAGACAAGGCAGAAATCATTGGTGGGTTTGAAGGAAGGACTTCCGAAGTGTATTCCGGGAAGAGGGAAGATGACATAATTAATTTACTGAACCGAAGACCCTGCACTATGAGCGATATCTCAAGCTCCCTGGGAATTCATAGAAATGAGCTGACCAAATATCTGGGGGAAATGGAAAGAGGAGGAAAAGTTAAATCTTTCATTCATGCCAGCCAGACATATTTTCAGGTTTTAACCATACCTGCCATGACGGGCAGGGATGAACGTAGATAACTATTTCTGTGAGAATCTGTGATTTCATAATTTATCAGAATGCTACTGAAAATAAAAAAATACGGTAGTCCTATATTGAGGGAAACAGCTCAGCCAGTTAAGGAGATTACTCCAGAAACGAAAGCCCTTATCAATAATATGGCTGAGACCATGTATAAATATGAAGGAATTGGGTTAGCTGCC
>JAUWHM010000116.1 GCA_030605915.1 Nitrospirota bacterium
ACTGGAACTCTACCGTGCCGCGTTCAGAAAAAACTATACCTTTTATCTGTCTGTCAAGCATCTCATCTGCCCCCGACTCAGCGATATCAACGATATCATGATACTTGGTCACCATTGCCGGCAAATCCCTCATGGCCACGAAGCGGAGCGGTTTGGGCCCTATTATCTCAATTCCGCCCTCGGCCACGATAAGACATCTATTGAAAAATAGCTGATCTTTTTTGCCAGAGGTGTCAAGGGTAGCCTTCCCCTTGACATAGAAAATGGTGTCCTTGTAGGGGGGACCCTTATCGTGCTTGAAAACAGTGTCCTCATTGCGAGGTTCATAGTTAATCCCGGGGAAATTATTTGGGTCTTCATAGTAAGCCATATCCACCACTGGGATAGGCACGACGAATCCCTCAGTAACTTCTCCATCAATGGTCACGTCTGGAGGGGTGGGATCAGCTGGATCATAATCAATAAGAACGCTGCCGTTGGCATGGACGTCTCCTCCCTCCCCTGCCTCCCCTGTGACCGTTCCAGAGGCAGTGTCATTGCCTATGTCAGTACCAGAAAGCAGAGCATATCTAAACTCGGGAGGGACTAATTCGGCCGAGACCACCCTCTTAGCGATTGCTCCTTGAGTAGCCGATTGTACCTCTGCGGTAGAAGTGAGAGTGACCACGCCGGTTGTTTCATCTTTCACAAATTCTACTGAGTAACAGCCGGCCCCTAAGTCCTCTGAAGTCCCGAACCATTCAGTATTCTGAGCCAAATATTGCTTTATTCCTCTTTCCATACCAGCCTCAGCGATATACAGTGCCTGAGTAGAAGCCTTCTGGTTGGTGGCAATCTTAAACTCAGTATCCATAGAAAACAGGAATATGGCTCCCAAGGTTAACAGGATAAATAGTACTGAGAAGGCAACAATAGCTGCCATCCCCTTCTCATCTCTAATTCTATTTACATACATATTTTTCCCCTCACCACGGACTTTACTGATTGCTTACCTCGCATATTCCTCGGATGAAGAGATGCTCTGGTATAGCTATATCGCCACCTGATGCAGTTGCTCACTCTTTGCGTCCACATCCTTAATCAGGCTCTGAATTAAATCTACCTCATTCTCACCGAAATATGACTCCCCGCATTGCTGACAAATCAATGCGGGCACATTGTCAATCACCAGATGATAATCCTTCCGGCTGATCGCGTATGAAGTCTCACCTGGCTTCATATCCCCTTTACAATAGTGGCATTCCATATTACTCACCTCTTCTTTCTTTGTTTGAAGCCATCTTCCCATTCACCTTCCGTTGGAATATACGCAGTAATGATAGCCAAATAGTCAGGTTTTGGAGAACAAACAACGTGAACAACACGCTTGAATGCAGTCTCTCCAGCCATTAAACAACTATGGCCTCTTTCGTCTTCAGGATAGTCTTCAATAATCTCTCCATGCTTAACCACGGTCTTGACTTCATCCTTCGATATCATTCTGTCAGGTTTATTCATCTGCTGTAAAGCATGAAGAGTGTAAAGAACTTTCTTTTCAGATGCCTCAATAATAGTTTTCTTAAAATCATCCATACAAAGAAATCCTCGTTACATATTCCTTGGATGAAGAGATGCCCTCACCGTAGTTGAATGGCCTTTGTTCTCTATGGTCAGGTTTATGGTAATTAGATGGATATTGGCAAGCTCTTCCTGGTCTACCGGAATACTTAAAACGGTGCCATCGCTCTTTCGATATTCCAGAGCAAAACCTTGCACATACTCAGCTACTGGTTCTCCTTCGGCCATTGTAGCATCCTTTCTGGTAAGGTTCTCTCCCACTAATGAATAAGTTATCTTCTCGTTATCATCTGCTATACCAGGACTATCACCGAGGCCATCCTTCCACCAGAAATAAATCAATTCGCCTGCAGCGTCATAAACTTCCCTGGTTTCTCTTATCTCATGCGTCATTCGCTCCATGGCAATTCTGGCGTTCTGAACCACCTCCGCTCGGGTATCTTCAAACTTCCAGCTCTTCACAGCTACCTGGAGAATATTATACATGGGCAGCATTATGATACCCAAAATGGCCATGGCTACTAAGAGTTCTACTAAAGTTACTGCTCTTTGATTTAATCTCATTTCGTAATTACAAGAATTGTAGGGGTTTGATTCACCCCTCAGGCCCTGAGGGGCCTCCGGGGCTCTGAACGGGTCAAACCCGGCGGTCGGATAAATCCGACCACTACAAAATTCTGTTGCCTCATCTAATAATTAGCTACAATAGTCACCAGCTCCACATCCCGCATATTGTCATGGGACACGGTTACTGTTACCATTTTGTAATCAGTTGGTGGGCTTGTAGCTAATCCCCATTGGTTGCCAGAGAGCTCGGCATAGTCGACCTCGACTTGACGCCCGAAGCCAGAGAAGTCAGGCATGCCAGCGGTGCCGTCCATTGCGTTGCCATCAATATCCTCAGGAGGGCTCTTCGGGCCCCAATCATCATAATCATCCACATCATCAAAGTCCTTCCTGAAACTCTCTCCATCAGGAGAAGAGGGATCTTCAAAAGCTTTCCCCTTTATCTCCTCCATCATATCTTCAGCTAAGTTGGTAGCCCGGGTGTAAAGCGTAGCCAGTTGTCCTTCCTTGCTTCCGGTAGGGAACATGATGAGGAGGGGAGCTAAACACACCGAGAGAAGCACCATGGCAATGATTACCTCAACATAGGTGAAACCGCTTTCCTGCTTATTCATTTCTTCATTCTCTTTTTAAGATAGGAAAGACAGGACATCGCCTTTCTTGCTAAATGTCAGGGAGACGTTATCCTGACATGGCCGGTGGTTGCCTTCACCTCTATGGTGCGGGTTCCCTCTGCGTTCTGAATCCTAACTGAATTCTGCCCAACTGGGACGAAGGTAGCATTGCCGAAGGGGCCGAAGGCTACCTCGAGATTGTCCAGAACCTCAATTCCCTCATCTATCTGCCAGTAACTATCCCGCACCGCCTTCCAGCCTTCTATGGCATAGGTATCATCGCTCGTGTAAAATTCGATGGCTCGCTGTTGATGATCAGTAATGGCCCTCTGATGGTAGAGCCTGAGAGCTGAGGCAATTCTACGGGCATTACCATCCAACTTCAGCGAATCCAGCAATCGACCATAGGTAGGCATGGCCAAGAAGGCCAATGTCCCAATTATGGCCAGGACCACAAGCAATTCCACTAAAGTAAACCCGCTGTCCTTCTTAAGGCCTATCATGAGTAACTCCTCACTATAAAGTATACTCTCTCCACGACGATTTGTCAAGGATAGAGGATTTCAAAAATTTCAAAAATTGAAATTTCAGCTTAGCAGAAGACATTTTGCTTCTCAAACTGATGGGCGAACTTATCGATGAGCGGTCTATTCTCAGGTATGTCTCTTATGAAGATAAGGGCTACCTCATCTTGATAGATAAGCTTCCAATCTCGGGCTGTCTCCAGAAGATGGCGAAGCTGGCTGCGGCTTGGCTCCTGATCAAGGAGAACGAAGTTAATGTCATATTTATAGAGGACTTCCCTCCATCCCGGCTGGCCGAAAACTACTGCGAAATCGTCCCTGTAGATCTCTTCCCCGTAAAGGTCAATGGTTCTCCCATCAATGAAGACCTTGTGTTTTGGAAACAGTCTCCAGATGAGGTAGCCTCCCCAGTGGTGCAGATTATACATATTCCCGGGCAATTGGTTCTCTTCTATAAACTGCGCCGCTCCAATCGGGTACTGGCTTTCGTCCACGCCCAGGCCAAAGTTTGGGTTTCGAACTCTACCCAGGATAGCGCTACCAGCCACCGCTATGAGTAGTAACCAGATAAGAAGTCCCTGAAGCGGTCTTCCTATCTCTCTATTCAGGAAAGTGGGCTTGCTGCCTCCTATTCCTTCCTTCCTCCTCAAAAGGCGGGGCGCAGCTATCTGGATATGTTTAGCCAGAATGGGAGATGCTACCAGAGCAAAGAGAGCGATGTTCCTGCGGCTGGAAAAAGCTAAATAGGTGAAGATAACTATGAGAAGAAGATCGGTTGCCTCCAGGCTTCTCAGCGACCAAGCCATAGCTAAAACGGTGAGAGCAAGCATGAAGAGATAATCTGGATACTGTGATAGCTGGGGAGGAGTCCATTCCACAATAGCACTCACGAAATAGCGGTTTCTGAAAAGTTGCATGGGAAAGAGAAGGGTGCGGTAAGTATTCGGATTGATGAAGGAGACTCCCAGACAAGCGAAGAAAGTCATAGTCAAATAAACTGCCTTTCTTTTATCCGACCTCCAGCCAAGACGGCCCCCTATAAGTAATTTTACCAATTCGCCAGAAAGATGAATACCTATCATCATCAGTCCCAGAAAGAAACCACCGTGCAGATTGACCCAAATTAGAGACAGAAGAGCAAGAAGATAGAGATAGTTTTTTTCCTTCTCTGTATAGAGGCGCAGCAGATAAAGGAAGAGAACGAGGAGGAAAAAAGAAAAGAGGTGAGGGCGGACAATCCACCTCCGGCTTGAGGCCAGGCAAGCCAGAAAAGTAACAACTATAGCCAGGAGAAGATTTACCTCTCTATCTAAGATAAGCTTGAGCAGAAGAGCAAAGGTGGCTCCTAAAACGGCGGCCTTGAGGAGAATCAGCCCGTTTAAGCCACCTAACCGGTAAACAAGATAAAGGAGCACTTCACCAAACCAGTCGTGGGCAATCCAGGGACGGGAGCCAGCCGTAAAGGAGAATGGGTCAAAGTGTGGAACCTGACGGCTCTCAAAGATATATTCTCCTGCTTTCAAGTGCAACCAGATATCGTAACCACTTATCTTGGTAATGGCCAACATAAATACCAGCCCGAAGACGAAGAGGTAACCCATCGTGCACTTCATTCTATCGTCCATTTCATCTGAATTCATGGATGTTTCTCCTAAGTCCTAACTAATCTCCCTTAGAGATCACTGCATAAATGGTTGTGCCGACGGGAAGTCCAAAATTGTCTGCAACCTTTATTTCTAGCTCAAACAAAATTTTTAGGAACTCATTTAAAACTTTAGGAGGTAAGGTAGTAGTATCGCTATGTGGTCTTTGGCCTGAAACAATGAATCTCCTCATTATTCTTATAGGGGCAACAGCAAAGAAAGAGGTAAAGAAAAAATAGCCCATCTTTTCAACCCTTAGTCCTGCCTCCTGCAAGTCACGCCTCAAAGAATCCTTTTCATACCTTCTTAAATGACACAATGCCTCATCGTGTTGACTCCAGAGAATCCTAAAAGCGGGAACAGTGATAATAATTTTCCCCTCATCTTTTAAGACTCTCTTCAGCTCCCCTAATGCCTCTACAGGACTGGAAACATGTTCTAAGAGATCAAGGCAGGCAATAACATCAAAAGTCTTATCCATATAGGCAATCTCCTCAACCGGACATTGGGTTACCTTGTTTAGGCCTCTTTTTGTGCAGAATTCTATCGCCTGTTCAGAAACATCAATACCAAAAGTTTCGCCTAATTTACTAAACACCAATAAAATGCCACCCGTGCCTGAACCAGCATCAAGAATAGTGGGAGACGAAATATTTAAAGACTTAATTAAATGGACTACTAATTTTCTCCGACTGACAAACCACCAGTGATAGTTCTCAAGCTCATACATATAGTTATATTCGTCTGGCCCCAAATATTTAGCAAGAGGATTAATCGGCGTGCAATGCCAGTTTCTCACCTGTAATATATTAAAAAACATCTTTATCGAATCGGTAAACAGATTAATCTTTGAGCCACTAACATGATGCCAGGAAACAGGCCCCTCTTTGACCCTGTAGCCCATTTTATGGGCAAGATATAGAATCTCAATATCAAACCCAAAACCCTCCAAATAACTCCTGGAAAACAAGGGTTTGACCACTTCTTTTCTAAACATCTTAAATCCACATTGGGTATCTTCGATGTTTTTAAAAAGAAATATATGAACAAAAAAATTAAAGACCAGCCCTATAAGTTTTCTGTACCACTTAACTCTCAAAATCTGCTCCTTGCCCCTTAAAACTCGTGAGCCAACAAAGATATCATAACCTTCTTCTAAATAATGCAGGTTTTTCTCTATCTCCCAAGGCTCAACCGAACCATCAGCATCTAAAAATACACCTATCTTCCCCTTTGACTCCAAAAGTCCCCTTTTAACCGCATACCCCTTGCCTCTATTTTTTCTGATTCTGATTGTCCCCAGATCAGAAAATCGGGTTTTATAGGATGTGGCAACTTCCCAGGTCTTATCCATACTTCCATCATCAACGACGATTATCTGGTATGTCTTTTTACTCCTATTACAGTAAGAGATAACCCTGTGGAGAAATAACGGCAGCCTCTTAGCTTCATTGAAGGCGGGAATTACAATTGAGATATCCACCTTAACGTTACATTTCAGGTCAAACCCATTTTGTCTCATTAAACTTCCCCCGCCTCTAATGCAGAAATATCTCCTGTCCTGTCCATCTGCTAAAGTCCTTTTCTGAGAAACAGCTTATATCTCTTTAGCCTGCTCAGGTGGAGAAGGTATCTGGCCAATGTCCAGAGGGTCTTTATCCCGTAAATTATACCATCAATGAGATTGACTGAGGAGGCCTCCTTGAAATATCTGGTGGGGACAGGAATCTCGCCTATTCTAAAATTGAAGACTATGGCTTGAACCAGAATCTGCGTATCAAAGACGAACCCATCGGAATTCTCCTCAAAAGGGACTGTCTCTAAAACTTCCCGGCGGAAGGCCCGGAATCCAGAGTGGAACTCCGAGAGGTTCTGCCCCAGGACGATATTCTCAACGAAAGTTAAGAACCGGTTAGCCAGATATTTATACAGGGGCATACCGCCTTCTAAAGTCTCGCGTCTGGTTCTGATGCGCGTGCCAATCATCACATCGCATATCCCGTCTTTAATCAGACCAACCAAATAGGGAGTCAGGCGACTATCGTACTGATAATCGGGATGAATCATGACAATAATGTCAGCTCCGTCCTTCAGCGCTTCTTGGTACAAAGTTTTTTGATTGGCTCCATAACCTCTATTTACCCTATGCTCGAGAACCTTTATTCCTAACCTCTTTGCTATCTCCACTGTCTTATCTCTACTGGCATCATCTCCCAGGATTACCTCATCCACCACTCCCTCTGGAATATCCCGATAAGTCCGCTCCAGCGTTTTCTCAGCATTATAGGCTGGCATAACTACCACCACCTTCAGCTTACTATCCTTCACTTCCGTCTCCCCTTTCTTACAAACAGTAGAATCTTGGCTATCTCGGGGTTCCTCCTGACCAATTCCATTGCCCTCTCCCTCTGTCCGAGGAGGTACCTCGTCTCATTCGTGGCCATCAGGATGACACCATCCAAACGATAGTCTTTCTCTATCATCTCATTTGTTGCTTGAAAGATGTATCCTTCTGTATAGGGACCCGACAGCAATGACATAGAAATATTCACAAGGAGTATATACTTCGGCTTATTGGCTTTCACCTCCCCAATTACTGCTCGTTGCTTTGCTGAGGCATCCTTAAAATTGCCCATTAACGGGTAGAAGAATATATACTTAGTTGCACTCTTACGCTCGGCATAAAAGAGGATTTCAGGCTCCGAACCAAAAATATAAATTGTATCTTCGGGTGAGGTGTTTCTCTTTAGATACTGAGCGATGCGCTTTGCCTCGACAAACGGATTTCCCTCATCAATACTCTTGCAAATCTGCTCAGGTGTATATACGAATAGATATTTGTAGTTAGCTATCAAAGGCATGCTGACAATCAACATTAGAAGACAGGCAAAAGCTAACATTCGCAAGGCCTTTCTCCCAAGCGCTCTTATTGCCTTTATTAATGCTACCAGGCAGTAGCCAGCAGTTAGAGCCAGAGGGGGAGCAATCTGAATAAAGTAATGAGGGCGGAAATGCCATCCCACACATACTCCCATAAAGGAGAAAAGAAACCATCCGAGCACCAGCACTGCATTTGAATTCTTTCTTTTCAAAAGAAGCCGAAAGGAATAGAGGGAAAGTACCCAGAAGGTTATGTCCGACCTTAATATCACCCCAAATGTGTAGCCAAACGAAGACGGAATTTGCTTTAGAGAAATACTGGTTGAATAAGCAAAGTTATGCAAAAACACACCATAAAGGAAATCATCCCAGGCGCCTTTTACCTCAAAAAAGGCGAAAATTGGAAGCAAAATAGTTAGAAACCCAAGAGCGAAGAGGAGATACCTTTTGGTCAAGATATTAATTCTTCTTTCTCGGCTCTTATAAAAATCGTATAGCATAAATGCTAAGATAAAAGTAGCGTTGAGAAGAGCCACCTGTTTTATCATAAATCCAACTCCGTTTAATAGGCCGCATACAAAAAGAGGAAAAGAGCTTCCACCCTTAAGAACCGAGGCCAAAATGATTAGGCTGGCAATGAGTGGTAACAGCATGAATATCTCTGTGTTGGCAGCATGTCCAAGGACACATGGCTCCATAGTTATCAGCGAAAATATGGAAGCAGCCACCAGTCCAACAGTCTGTCCAAACAACATTTTGCCCAATTTATAGATGAGAAGAATCTCTATCAAGGTATAGATATAAGTAAACATATGAATGGATTCTGGCGTTGTACCGAGTGTTTTGAAAATGAGCCAATAAATGCAGAAAATCCCAGGTGGTTTTTGGTCAAAGACATCCTT
Source organism: Nitrospirota bacterium (assembly GCA_030605915.1). GTDB lineage: Bacteria > NPL-UPA2 > NPL-UPA2 > NPL-UPA2 > JAGMAN01 > JAGMAN01. The sequence continues at coordinate 8,688 of JAUWHM010000116.1, forward strand.
ATAGGGAATTTCTCCCTGGTCCATCCGCTGGGCAGTGTAGGCATACTCTCCCTCATCCCGCTCCAGCGGTACGGACACGAAGGGCAACCGAATCAAGAGAGATGTGATGGCTATTACCCCGAGCAGGGCAACCGATAGGGCATTCTTATTCAACCTTATCTTGTTCACTCTGGTCTCTTCCTATGCACCTTCAATCTCACTTTCGCCAGCGCTGTCCTAAACCGATGCCATGATGGGTGTCAAATTGTTTCGCCTTAAGGTAAATATACCATCCAAAGATGAGCATTGTAGGAACGGTCAGCTGCAGATTTGTGAGTGCGGCAATCTGGTCAGAGGGTACGGAGATGATATAGATTACTGACAAGAGAATCTTCAACTTAACACAAGAAAGAGCCGATGTGCTCATCCTCGAAATAGCTCCTATTGATAACAGGGCGGGCAGGATTAGAAGGGTGAGCTCGTAGCTGAACAGATAGGGACTAACCAATAGGGCGGTTACCACCGATAGGGCAAACTTCAGATCAAAAATAGCTCCTTTCTCCGTATCCCTGGCCACCCAAAGCCGCAGGACGAAGAATAAGGAGAGCAAGGATAAAGATATGGTGAAGATATTGGAAAGCACAAGCCTCTCTCCAAAGATCATTCTGAAAAAGGCATTGTAGCAATGCATCTTCCAAATTTTCCAGCCAGCATCTCTCTGATAGCCAGCGTGTTCGAAGATAACCCCGAGGTAAGAGCCTATGTTTTCAAAGCCGATTATTGAGCTGGAAATTACTATGAGGAGAAGAGCGGTGGCCACAAAAGTGCCTACTGTTTTCCAGCGACCCGATATGGCCATTAGCAAAGGAAAGAGGAGGAACAACTGGGGCTTGTAAAGTCCCAGGGCCAATACCAACCCTGCCCACCACTCCGCTTGTCTCTTCAATAGATGGTAGAATAGAACGATAATGAAAAGGGAAAGAGCCGAGTTCTGACCTCCGGCAAGACATTCCACTAAAAAGGGAATATATGAAAGACAGACTAACCCGGTTAGAATCCAGTCTCTATTGCTAAAACCTGGAAGGTGCTGCCTCATGATTAACAGGCTGGATATGAAGAGGACAATGGATAGCAATGTCCAGAGGGAGAAAGCTTTCAGGTATGAGAGCCTGGCAAGGGGGACAAAGAGGTAAGCAAAGAAGGGAGGAGCAACGTACTGATAGAAGCGGTCGGTCTTCTGAGGCGAAATGATGGCCTTCTGCGATTCTCGCTGCAGAGAAACATCGTAGAGCCGGTCAGCTTGTCCTTCGTTAATTATTCTGCCGGCTGTATAAAACTCAATGAAATCTCCCCCAATGACTCCACCAAATCTGTCCAGAAGTCCTTCCCCGGTAAATACCGTCCATAGGTAGACGATTATGAAAACAGTTAAGACGCTAAAGGACCCGATCTTTATTGACCTCCGATTTATCCTTTTATCAATTATACTAAGAAATTGTTCAATCTTCACCTGGGAACAAACTCCTCCTTGATACTCCTGAGATTTTCCTGGGCCATCTTATTATCCGGGTCAAGTTCCAGAACCATCTTAAATTCAGTTGCTGCCTTTTCCCTTAACCCCAGCCTCTCATAAGCTGTCCCCAGATTGATGTGTGCTTCTATAAGGTCTGGATTAATCTTCAGGGCTTTCTCATATTGACTAATAGCCTCATCTAATCTGCCCTGGCTGGCCAAGGCAGTCCCGAGGTTATAGTGCCCTCTTGCCTTTACAGTTCCCCCTCCTGATGAGATAGCCTTTCTAAACTCACTTATCGCTTCCTCAGTCTGGCCCCCTTGAGCATAAATAACCCCTAAGGCATTGTGGACCCGGGCGAAGTCGGGACTTAAACTGACTGCTCTTCTGTACTCGCGGGCGGCTTCAGCATCTCTTCCCTTCCCAAGATAATTCACCCCTAATCCGTAATGAGTTAAGGCGTAGTTTCGAACCATCTCTTTGGTGCGCTTATCCTTAAACATGGCCCCATCCAGGCCCCTAAACCTGTAGGTATCCCAGAGAAGGCGGCGGCTCCTCTCCACGGACTCCTCCTCTGCCTGGCTTACCTTAAAAACAATTCCAATGCGAACGATGGGATGACTCTCGCCGGCAAAACCCGGGTCAATGCCGTATATAGCCCGCTCTCCCACGTTTCTGGCCAGGATATCATCAATCATAATCCGGCTGAGCTTTCCATCTGTGCCGGATTTAAGGGCTTCTTCCGGGTAGGGAAGGGCTATATCCAGCTGACTCTGCTTGATCTGTTTCAGATACCAGTCAGCGTACCAGGGAGTTGAGAGCAAGTTGCTAACCACCACAACTACATCTTTCCTCTCTCCCTCTGCCAATTGTAGATACCAGAGGGGAAAAACATTATTGTCCCCTTTGGAAAAGAGGATTGCCTTTGGCTCTACCGACCGGAGTATATTCATCCCATAGTCGTAAGCAAAGTAATGGTTGTTCTTATCAATGTAGTAATAATGAGCTTTCAAAGGAATAAGGGGCAAGAATAGGGCCAGGAGGCACCAGGCCCTTGCTTTGGGGGAACTCCTCATCTGTCTTACTTCTATTAAACCTTTTATCCCAAAGCCTATCCAGAGCGAAAAGATGAGGTGGGCGGGAATGAAGAATACATCCAGCATCAAAGGAATATCTTTATCGGGGATGTTAGAGTAGGATACAAAAAATACTACATCGGCCAGAAGAATGAGGAGGGAAAAGATAAAAAAATTTCTATCTCTCTTCCACAGCTTCAGTGCCCCAACCAAACCAAGCCAGAAACAGAAGAGGGTGAACTCCCTTCCCAGGCAACAGAAGTAGCGCTTGCCGTTCTTGAGGAGCACAGAAAGGGAGTGGCCAAGCTCGGTACTTTCCAGCCGATAATGCTCCCGGCTAAGGACTGATAGAAAACCTCTCAGACTTTCAGGATTTCCCCAGTCAAGGGGGGGGTTCTGGAGAGAGCGGATGGGAAGGTAGAGATAAACGGAGATGCCCAATAGAAAGAAAAAAATGAGTTGCCAGGGATTGGTGATTGGTGATTGGTGATTGGTGAGAATAAAATAGAGGATGGCCGGAAGAAGAAGGAGCATGCTGTGGTGGTTTCCAAGGCTCAGTCCATAGAGGAAGGCAAGTAAACTCAGTGAATGGTAACTGGTGATTGGTGATTGATGATGAGCCGAAGTTAGTGGTTCCCTCCACTGAACTAGAATTAAAATGATTAAGGCCACAAAGAAAGCATTAAGCGTATAGACTTCAGCAATCACTGCTTGCGACCAAAAAGTGTAGGAGAAAGCCAGAAAAAGAGAAGCAGCTATGGCCGGGATGTGCTGGTCAAGACCAGTTAGAAATAAATTTCTAAATGGGTCAAGTATTCCAGTAGCCGGATGTTTAGACAGTTGCTCAGGAGAATCGGAGACCGACGGAGTGAGGGAGCGGCAGACTATAAGACAGATAAAATAAATGAGCACCACCGTCCCCGATGCAAAGAAGGCTGACATCAGGTTCACCCTCCAGGCAATGCTACCCACGGGGATGAGGCTAAAAAGCTTGCCTAATAAAGTATAGAGGGGATAGCCTGGTGGATGAGCGATGCCTAAAAGGTAAGAAGCGGTAATAAGCTCTCCACTGTCATCCCACCAGATGGAAGGGCATAGTGTCTTTAAATAAAGACCAAAAGAACTTAGGAACAGAAGAAGAGCAACCAAATATGTTCTTTTGCTTCTGCTTTTCATCTCCTCTTACCGAACAGCCTTCTCAGTAACGAACCAAGCCTCAGTCTCCAGACCATAAAGACTGCTTCCCGAACTATCTTCTTGCTCATCTTTGAGGTTCCAGCGTGGCGGTCAATAAATATTATGGGAACCTCCCCAATCCTATATCCTTTCTCCCAACACCTATAATTTACCTCTATCTGGAAGGAGTAGCCGTCGGAACGGATCTTATCCAAGTCAATACTCTCCAGAACCTCGCGCCGGAAACATTTGAACCCGGTGGTACAATCGCTGAGCCGCAGTCCAGTGATAGCCCTGACATAGAGGCTAGCAAATAGGCTTAACATGAGACGCGTGATCGGCCAGTTCACCACGCTCACCCCATGCAGATATCTTGACCCAATGACTAAATGGCAGTCTTTGATTTTCTCCAGGAAGTCCGGGATATACTTAGGGTCGTGGGAAAAATCAGCGTCCATCTCAAAGATGTAGTCAACATCCTGCTTGAGGGCATATTTGAAGCCCTGAATATAAGCAGAACCCAAACCTGCCTTCCCCTCTCTATGGATAACCTGCACTTGAGAATGGTTTCGGGAAAGTTCATCGGCTAACTCTCCCGTCCCATCAGGAGAATTATCATCTACAATTAAGATGTGAAAATCCGCCCCAAGTTTTAGTATCTCCGGAACTAATGCTCTGATATTTTCCCTTTCGTTATAAGTAGGAATAATGACCATAGATTTCATCTTCTTCTCCTCTTCAGATGGGCTGCACCTACCAACAGGACAGAACACAGACCCAGGCTGCTAAGAGCCATTCCTGCACGGAAGGAGAAGGGGCAGTAAATAAACTTAATCTCATGCCTCCCCTCCTTGAGGTAGACTGCTCTGAGAAGGTAGTTTGCTTTATAGATTTTATCCCTCTTCCCATCTATATATACCGACCAGGCAGGGTAATAAGTATCGCTCAAGACCAGGAAACCGGGACTGTCCAATCTTGCCTCTATGATAACCTGATTGGGAGAATACTTTATTATCTGAGCCTCACCCGAGCCAACCCCAGGCATAGAGGGAGAGAATTCTTCCGGAGGAGCTTCTTCCAGAATGAGATACTCTCGCGGGTTGAAGTGAGGACTTTTCACCTCCCTTAAAATTTCCTCTCTTTCCTTAATCACCTTAACCCGATGGACAACGAAAGCACGGGGCAGGAAATTCCGGTTCTCATATACTCTCACCTTCTCGCTGTAGGCAGTTAGGCTCAGGCGCGGATGGTCCAACTCGGG
>JAUWHM010000131.1 GCA_030605915.1 Nitrospirota bacterium
CTATCCCCATCTAAGATAAGCCTCACCTGAGAAGCATTCCCCCCGGCCTGGCTCACATATCCAACGATCCCCTGGTAGCTAACCGCCGGCATGCCCCCTTCAATTCCATCGCTTCGTCCCTTATCGATAACTATGGTTCTATACCAGTTGGTTGGCTCCCTTCCAATGACCTTAGCTCCTACGCTCCCGGAAAGGATGTGTTTCCTCTCCTTGAAGGCAAGGAGTTGCCGCAGCCTCTGGTTCTCCAACCTCTGCTCCTCTAATTCCGTTACCCTGGACCTCAGATGCTCAACCTCCATTAAAATAGTCTCCTTCTCTTCATCCAGAGATTTCAGCTTACTGAGCCAGCCCCAGCCCGAGCTCACCGCACCTTGAACGGGAGAAAGGAGGGTGAGAAAGAAAGACCCCACCTTTTCACTCTTCCTCCTGGCAATGGAATCAACTGTCAGTAAGAGAAAGGAGAAGAAAATCAAGGCGCTGGGAATGAGCACCCTTTTATGTTTAAAGAAGACCTGCATAGTTGTTACTCTGCGCTGACAGCCACCTTCTTCAAAACCCTGATCTCGTCTAAAATCTTACCAGTTCCGGTGACCACGGTGTTCAAGGGATTCTCAGCCATATTCACGGGAAGACCAGTCTCTTCACTTAGCCGTCTATCCAGTCCTTTTAAAAGTGAGCCTCCACCAGCCAATGTTATTCCCCCATCTACCAAATCGGCAGAAAGTTCAGGAGGAGTCTGCTCCAGGGTTAGCTTCACCGCCTCCACAATAGTGTTAATCGGCTCAGCCATTGCCTCTCTTATCTCCTGTGAAGAGACAGTTAAGGTTTTGGGCAGTCCAGCCACTAAATCCCTTCCCTTAACCTCCATGGTCGTTTCATCATCCATCGCGAAGGCTGAACCAATCCTTATCTTCACTTCCTCAGCTGTCCGCTCCCCGATCATGAGATTATATGTCCTCTTCAGATGCTGGATGACAGCTTCATCCATCTCATCCCCGGCAATCCGAACCGTTTTGCTGAGAACTATTCCTCCTAAGGAGATAACGGCCACTTCTGTGGTTCCTCCTCCTACATCCACTATCAAATTACCGCCCGGCTCCTCTACCGCAAGCCCGGCTCCAATAGCCGCAGCCATCGGTTCCTCGACCAGGTAAACTTCCCTGGCTCCAGCCTGCTCGGCTGAATCGCTAACTGCCCTCTTCTCTACCTCGGTGATCCCGGATGGCACCGCTATCACTACTCGGGGGGCAAAGAAACTCCGGCGCTGGTAGGCCTTTGACATAAAGTATCTTAACATCTCTTCATTGATAACGAAGTCAGCAATCACGCCGTCCCTTAATGGTTTTATGGCCACAATGTTGCCCGGCGTTCTACCTACCATTCGCTTAGCTTCCACCCCTACCGCCAGAACTTTGTTTGTCCCCTTCTCTACCGCTACCACTGATGGCTCATCCAGAACGATCCCCTTGCCCTTAAGGTAAACCAGGGTATTAGACGTTCCCAAGTCTATTCCAATGTCGCTGGAAAACCAGCCAAAAAGAAAACTAAAAGCCATTCTCCGCCTCCTTTTTTAACTTTTCTTCTTTACTATCTGGGACACCTTCTTTAGAGCCTGGTCGAGCTTGGAGGGGTCCTTGCCTCCGGCCTGAGCATAGTCCCCTCGGCCTCCGCCGCTTCCCCCAGTCGCCTCGGCGACCTCCTTGATGATACGGCCGGCATGAAATCCCTTTTCCACCAGGTTCCTGGTTACTCCCGCTGCCAGAGCCACCTTACCCTCAATGACCGTTCCTAATACGATGACTGCCCCTCCCACCTTTTCCTTAAGGTGGTCGACAAGTGAACTCATCTCCTCCCTCCCGAGATTATCCACCCGGACTGCAATAACTTTTATTCCCTCCACTTCCACCGCCTGCCGCAGTAGAGTTTCTACCCTGGAGAGCACTTCTCCGTCCTTCAGACGCGTTATCTCACTCTCTAAATTCCGACTCTTCTTTACCAGTTCCCTTACCCGATGGGCTGCCTCCTGGGGAGCAGTCTTCAAGACTTCTCCTATCTCCTTTAAGACTGCTTCTTCATCCTTAATTGTCCGGTAGGCCTCCTTCCCTGTCAGCGCTTCAATCCTCCTTATCCCGGCCGCAACTGAGCTTTCTGCGGTTATCTTAAATAAGCCAATCTCTCCCGTGGCTTGAAGATGAGTCCCTCCACAGAGTTCTTTGCTGTAATCACCAATATTAATCACTCTAACTTCGTCTTCGTATTTCTCCCCGAATAGAGCAATAGCTCCCATCTTCTTAGCTTTCTCTAAATCGGTGTGGATAATCTCCACCCTAACATTCTCTCTTATCTTCTCATTGACCAATTCCTCAATCCGATCCAACTGCCTATCAGAAGTAGCCTTAAAGTGAGTGAAGTCGAACCGTAGTCTATCCGGGGAAACCAGGGAACCAGACTGAGCCACATGCTCTCCCAGAACCTGACGAAGTACATTCTGAAGAAGATGAGTAGTCGTATGACTACGAGCAATGCACTGGCGCCGCTCGGCATCTACGGAAGCTTTCAAATTCATCCCCGTGGCTAATTTCCCCTTAACCACTTTTCCTCTATGGACAATGAGTTCTGGTACAGGCTTCTGGGCATCGGTTACCTCAACCTTCACTACCTCAGAAGTCAAAGTGCCCCTGTCACCCACCTGTCCTCCCGCTTCTCCATAAAAGGGAGTCTTGTCGAGAATAATCTCTATCTCTTCCCCCGCTGAAGCTCCCTCTATGAGTTTATCTTCTTTAATAATGGCTAAGACTTCTGCCTGACAATCAGCACTTTCATAACCGACGAATTCTGTCCTGCGGAACCTGGAGGGAAGCTGGTTATAGATAGAGGAGGCTTCTTCCTTCCCGGTTCCAGCCCAGGCAGCTCGAGCCAACTCCTGCTGCCTTCTCATGGCCTTCTCAAATCCATCTTTATCCACGCTGACGCCACTCTCCACGGCTAATTCCTCAGTTAAGCTCAAGGGGAAGCCGTGGGTATCATAAAGTTTGAAGACGAGTTCTCCCGGAATCTCTTTCTTTCCTTCCTTCTGGAGCTCGCCTATCACGCCTTCTAAAATCTCTATCCCCGGCTGGAGAGTAGACTGAAATCTCTCCTCTTCACTCAAGACTACCTGGCTTATATGGTCACGCTTGGAAGTTAACTCAGGGTAGGCATCCTTCATGACATCGGCAACCACCGCAGTCAGGGGATAGAGGAAGGGCTTATCCATCCCCAACTGTCTTCCCTGACGAACCGCTCGGCGGATGAGTCTTCTCAGGACATAACCCCTACCTTCATTTGATGGAAGAATTCCATCCCCGATGAGGAAGCTCGCCGCCCGCAGATGGTCAGCCATTATCCGAAGGGAAATATCTTTATTCTCCTCTATTCCGTGGCTACCGGCCTTTGGCCAGCACTGCCTGTGAAACGGCACTGCCTTGCGGTGTTTCACCGTAACTCCGGTTGCCTCAATAACTGAATCAACAATTGGCTTCAAGATGCTCGTCTCAAAGATAGTCTCTTTACCTTCTAAGACAGTTAGTGTTCTCTCCAACCCCATTCCCGTATCAATGTTCTTCTGGGGAAGGGGCAGAAACCTTCCGTCCGGCTGTCTATCAAACTGGGTAAAGACTAAGTTCCACAGTTCCAAGAATCGGTCGCAATCACATCCGACGGTGCACCCCTTTTTGCCGCAGCCCTTATCCTTCCCCCTATCAAAAATTATCTCCGAGCAGGGACCGCAGGGGCCAGTGGGGCCCATGTCCCAGAAGTTATCTTCTTCAC
>JAUWHM010000046.1 GCA_030605915.1 Nitrospirota bacterium
AAGGCACAGGTTACCATTTATACCAGGCAAGAGGACGTAGAAAGAATTATGCCTGAAGCGGAAAAGGCCTACCGTGAACGGGATGAACGCACGGCTGGAATGACCGATGAGAGCGTAGATACTTTCTACAGCTGCGCTTTATGTCAGAGCTTCGCTCCCAACCATGTATGCATTGTTAAGCCGGAGCGCTTAGGTCTCTGCGGAGCTTATAACTGGTTAGATGCGAAAGCCTATTACGAGCTTGACCCAACTGGACCAAATCAGCCAGTGAAGAAAGGTGAATCTTTGGATGCAGTGAGAGGAGAATGGAAGGGAGTTAACGATTTTATCTACCAGAAATCAAACAAAACCATGGAACGATTCCATGGTTACTCGATAATGACTTTTCCAGAGACAAGCTGCGGGTGCTTTGAATGCATAATAGCCCTGATACCGGAAGCAAACGGGTTCATGATTGTCAACCGGGAATATCCGGGGATGACTCCTTGCGGCATGGCCTTTAGCACTTTAGCTGGCACTGTGGGGGGAGGAAGACAGACTCCGGGTTTCATGGGTATAGGAAGACTGTATATCGTCAGCAAGAAATTTATCTCTGCTGATGGTGGGGTGAAGCGAATTGTCTGGATGACCAAGGAATTGAAGGATTCTTTAAGAGAAAAATTCATTAAGCGCGGTGAAGAAGAAGGTGACCTTGACCTGATCAATAAGATAGCTGATGAGACCCAGGCAACTACTTCCGAAGAACTCCTCACCTTTTTAGAAAAAGTGAAGCATCCAGCCTTGACCATGGAACCGCTCATGTAAACCTTGACAATTAAGGAGGTCCTTTAATGTTAAGAGAAATGCTAAAATCCAAGATTCACAGGGCAGTGGTTACTAAAAAAGAGTTAAAATATGAGGGGAGTATCGGTATTGATAAATTGATTCTCACCGAAAGCGATATTGCCACCGGCGAAAAGGTCCAGGTCCTTAATTTCAATAATGGAGAAAGGTTTGAGACTTATGTCATAGAAGAGAAGGAAGGCTCCGGCACTATCAGCCTTTATGGTCCGGCGGCCAGACTTGGGGAAGTTGGAGATGGGGTCTGCATTCTCTCCTATGTTCTCGCCGACGATAAAGAAATTAAGGGAATAAAGCCAGAAACAATATATTTGGATGAAAACAACAGGTTAGTTAAACGACGATAGAAAAACCTTATTATTCCTTCAAACAATTTCTACGAGAGAGGTTTAGTTGCCCGGTTTATAAACTGCCCGTGGATGCTGGTTTTACCTGCCCTAACCGGGATGGGCGGCTTGGTTATGGTGGCTGCATCTATTGCTACAATCCGGGATTCAGTCCGCCTGCTCTTGGTAGCAAAGGAAAGATGAGTATCCATGAACAAATCCAGCGGGGAAAATCTACTTTAAAACGAAACAAAACAGGCAGGAAATTTTTAGTTTATTTCCAACCTTACACCAATACCTATGCTCATCCTAACATCTTAAAGAAATTATATGACGAAGCCCTTATGGATGAGGATGTCCTTGGCCTCTGCATCGGGACAAGGCCCGATTGTGTAAATGAGGAGATACTTGACCTTATTGAAAGTTATACAGCGGACTACCATATATGGATTGAGTATGGGCTTCAGTCAATGCATGATGAGACCCTCTCCAGAATTAATCGCGGACATAGCTTTGCCCAGTTTGAAGAAGCGGTCAATCGCACTAAAGGTAGAAGGATTTTTATATGTGTCCATATAATTCTTGGATTGCCAGGCGAGACGAAAGAGGATATGCTTAAGACCGTAGACGCCATCTCAAGGATGGGGATAGATGGGATTAAAATTCATCATCTTCAGGTAATCGAGGGCACACCATTGGCAGAGGAGTTTAGAAAGGCTAAAGTTAAGGTCTTTGACCTTGAAGAATATATAGCCGTGGTCTGCGACATAATTGAGCATCTTTCTCCCCAGATTACCATTCAGCGGCTTTTTGGGGAAGTCCTTGAAGACAGACTGCTTATCGCCCCACGCTGGCGGGGGACCAAAGGGGAGATCATCAGCGCCATTGAAAATGAGTTTTCTGAAAGGGGCTCTTTTCAGGGGATCAGGTTTAATGCTGTTTAATGCTGATGGAAAAATATCCTTCTCTTATAGATCGCGAGTTTGACAGTTAATTGACATAAGTTATTGATATTAAAGGATCGGCCACTTTCGTTTCGTACTACATTTGGCCTGATCCAGCTAAATGACGGTGTTGGAGAAACGGAATTTCCAGTTGCTGGCAGGTCTGCTTCTGCTCCCGATCAGCGACGGTGATGCTTCTCTTCTTACTGCCGGTTGAAAATCCCGCAGGTTTTGCCGGTCGGGGGATGAACTAATTGATATTGATATTCCCAAGGCAGTAAGTGAGTTGAGGCACCAAATCATTTAAGCGGGTAATGTCTTATAGCCCTAAACTGGATATATTACCTTTAAAAAACCAGGCATAAAACAAGCTGATATTGATAAAACTGGCCATATAAGGCAAGAAATATATCCAATCAGGCGCCCTGAACTCTAAGATCGTTGGTTCTTAGCGAGTTGCTACAGGAAGCCCAAATACAGATATACAGATTACGACGAGAAGAATAATGCTGAGTAAGAGGCAGTGAGGATAGCATTTAAGCATAAATTTTAGGAGGAGGTAGCAAGAGAGATAGAATGGATCAGATAACCACCAAAACTATCTGGGGTCTGATCTCAGTAGCTATATTGGGAGGAATAGGCTTAGCCGCTAAAGAGACCATCAGTAATATCTGGGCTGCCTTTTCTTTTATGCTAAATCCTGGCCTTCGCCGGGGAAGCACCATCGAGGCCAAGGTCCAGGGAGAATTATTAAAAGGCACCTTGAAAGGCTTTGGCCTGACCAGGGCAGTAATTGAAGACCAGGAGGGCAACACCCATCTTATTCTGATCAGCGACCTCAAAAAGACCACTATCAAGGTTAAAGGTTATCGGCAATAACCCTAAGCCCTGCTAATTTCTGTAAATGAAGAGGAGATAAACCAGTGAGAAGATGGGTAGCATTAGTTTTGATAATAGGCACTACTTTTTCAGGGTGCGCCACAACAAGGCCGCAGAGCAATCTCATCTTAAACGAGGAATACTTCCTGGTTGCTCATAGGGAGATCCAGAATGCCAGGGAGTCAATTTATCTTATTACCTATCTATTTCTTCTTTATGATTATCAGGATGCATACCCTAACCGGATATTTAAAGACCTCATAGACGCCCAAAGAAGAGGGGTTAATGTCCATGTGATCCTTGATTATCCCAAGCCGGAATATATGGATGAGGAAGGGCCAAAGAACCAGGAGGCATACGAGAAGCTGAAGGCGGCCGGCATAGATGTGCGGTTTGACAGTCCCGAGAAGAGAACCCACAACAAGGTTTTGATCATAGATAAAGAGACGATTATCGTCGGCAGTCACAATTATTCATTTGCTGGGTTAAGATATAACAATGAGGCTTCGTTACTTCTCAGAGATAGAGATAAAGCCAGGAGACTGATTGAATATTTTGGGCAAATTGAGTAAGTAATTGACAAATCCAACTATAACAAGACAGTTTTTTTATTGTTTCAAAAGTTAGTACGAATTTGCTTGACAAACAATGTTGTATATGTTACAAGTTATAATAAAGACAATAACCACAATATTATAATAAGGGAGATAAAAGATGAAGAAAACGATCACGACGAAAGAGATTGCGGAAAAGTACGGTCTTTCATATCAAACCGTGAATCATTATACGAGGCTGGGTTTACTAATTGTTGTTAGGAGAGAGGGTTATAGGAGGGTGTATGAAGAGAAGGAGGTAAGGAGGCGCATTGAAAAAATTATCGAATTAAAAAACCAGAGATATACACTACACTTAATTCGTAATCAATTTGATAAGGAAGCAAAAGAAAGAAAATGAAAGGAATTCAGGTTTTTTGTTTTATTAACGTTTAGTAACAGGGAGCAATTGTGAGTAAAGACAAAAAAGAAGAGGAAGCAAAATATAAATTAAGGCCAGAGACCATAGTGATTGCTGGCTCTGCCAGACTGCCGGAAAATATTACCGCAAAACATGTTTTCGGCTATTTCGCAATAGAGCTTGAAATAGACCCTGCTGATTCCAAAATCGTAGATATTTCTTGTACATTATTGCCTTTCCTGGGAGAGAAAATACTTAGCAACGCACTTTTAGGAAATAAAGTTGAGGAAGGGATTGAAAATGCCGTAAAGCAACTAGAGAGAAGGTTCTTCAGCGTAACAAAAAGAGCAATCATTGCTGCTCTCGAAGACGCATATAAATGGTATAAAAAGTCTTTAGAAGAGAAAACCTACTGACTTACTGATTAATGCTGCGCTATCCATTGATGTATGACAGCCTCATACATCGAGCGTGGGTAGGATACCAGCGAGAACTACAGAAGTTTTAAAGACTTCTCTGGTTCCATAAGTAAGGCGCGATATATAACCCAGCTGGTTATCTAAAATGGATAGCGAGCTGGGTTTTTTTATTTTTTACGGTATAGGAAAGCATAAAAACACTTTCCTAACCACTGAAAATCGCATTGAAGTTATCGCGAAGCGATTTTCTTGAACTAGAGCGGTAGCTGATAAAAGCAGGGCGAAAAATAGAGGATGGCGGGCCTGTATTAGGCAAATATATGGTGTCTGACCCAAAGTAGTGAGGGAGGGATAAGAGATGAGTGTGCCGAGTAAAGTTTTCATTGGTATGGGAGTTATAGGGTTAGTGATAGTATTGGCAGTGACCGCTGTTTATGGGCAGGTGCTTCCTATAAGGGAGATGCCCCCGGGCGAGGGACTGACTCTCTGGCAGGTCATCAAGGCAGGACAGGAGATTATGGTGGTATTGGCACTGCTCTCCCTCACTGCCTTAGCTCTGCTCATCTACTATTTGCTCAGTTTGCGCCGAAGCATTCTCATGCCTGCACCTTTTATATCCAGGATGCGCCATTGCCTGAAACAGAATGACCCGGAGGCCATTGAGCAACTATGTCCCCAGGGAGGCGACCACTTCGGGGCAGCCATCTTGCGGGCTGGTCTGGAGCACCGGGGAGAGGGAATAGCTATGGTGCGGGAGATGACACAAAGCGAAGGAGCCAGAAGGGCAGCCTGGCTCTGGCAGAGAATCTCTTATCTGCTGGATATCGGAATCATTGCTCCCCTGGTGGGATTGTTAGGAACAGTCCTTGGGATGATTCAAGCCTTCAAGGTAGTAGCGGCTGGCGTGGCCACCGTTAAGCCGATCTGGCTGGCGGCTGGTGTCTCCAAGGCCCTGGTTACAACAGCCGGGGGTCTTATAGTAGGAATCCTTGCCATGTTTTTTTACGCCATATTCAGGGGGCGTGTTCAGTCACTCTTGAGCTGGCTTGAGGCGGAGTGCGAAAGTTTCGTTGTCCCGATTAGTCTTCTTGGAAAGTCTTCAGGTTCCGGGAAGGAAGGCAAACGGGCTGGGGAGGAGAGGTCATGAATTTTGGCACAAAAGGAGGGCCTCAGCGCCCGGGATTCCAATTTGCTCCTATGGTGGATGTGGTGTTTTTGCTCCTTATCTTTTTTATGGCCGCTTCAGTTTATGGTCAGTTGGAATCAGAATTGAACATAACTGTGCCCACATCCGATGCGGCCACCCCTATTACCCGTGCTCCCGGCGAGGTCATCATCAATATAGATAAAGATGGAGGATACACAGTAAACCAGCGTCAGCTCAGAATTGAAGAATTGAAAAATATTCTGATGGACATCGCCAAACTTTACAAGGGACAGCCCGTTATCATTCGTGGCGATAGGCAAACCCAGTACGACCATATTATACGATGTTTAGATGCCTGCGCCAGAGCAGATATTTGGAACATATCTTTTGCTGTTTTCAAGCTGGAGGAGGAAGGACAAAAGTGAGGGCTTTCTTCAGTCGTCTAACAGGCGCCGCAATTCTGACAATTTTCTTTTCTTTTCTTGTCAGTTGCGCCTACCCAGGGCAAGCCACTTCCCCTGAGCAAGAGCAGTTTGATTTTGCCAACGGCCTTTACTCCAGGAAATTTTACGATATGGCCCTCATTGAGTACCAAAAGTTTCTCAAGGAATATCCTGAGACAACTCAGAGGGAATTGGCGCTTTATCGGCTGGGGGACTGTCACCGCATCCTTGGCAAAGAAGATAAAGCCATTAAGATATACCAGAAACAATTGGGAATCTTTGCCAATGGACAAAGGGCAATGCACGCCCGGTACCGCCTCGGCGAACTCCTTCTGAAAAAGGAAAACTATAAGGCTGCTTCCGTGCATCTTGAAAAGCTAATGGCCATGCCGCATCCTGGAAAGCTGAAGGATGTTTCTCTTCTTAAGTTAGGGGATTGTTACCAGAAACTCGGCAAACCCCAAAAAGCGATTCTCACCTGGTCAAAGATAGATGGGCAGAGTGAGGTGGCTGTTTCGGCAGATTTCATGATGGGAAATGTCCTGCTTGAACAGGGGCAAAAGGAGAAGGCACTCCCTTATTTTGAAAAAGTAGCTGAGAAAAAGGAATCTCCTCTTTACCCTGAGGCGGCTTTTCGTATGGGGGAGATTCTCTACAGCCTCGGACGCTATGACGATTCCCGGAAAGCATATCTTGCGGCGGCAAGGACTTTTGCCCTGGCTAAGAATTCTGAATCTGGTACCAAACATGCCGACGTTTCCCTTTTTAAACGGCTCTGGTGCTTGCTGAAATTAGGAGAAGTTCAGCAGGTAGTGAACGGGGGAGAAGAATTTTTGGAATTGTTCGCGGATTCTCGCCATACGGCAGATGTCCTTTTTCTCGTTGGCGAGGCTAAGTGCAAACTTGGAGACTACGAAGGGGCACTCTCGGTTATAAAACGGTGCCTTGAAAGAAAACCACCTACGGAGTTTGTGGCTGAGGCCCGTTTTAGAGAGGCAGAATGTTACCGGCGACAAAAGCGATGGAAAAATGCAGTAACTTCTTTCAGTGCCTTCACAGAAGCTTTTAGCAATCACCCTTTAATGGATGAGGCCCTTTTACATTTAGGGGAATCACAGAAGGAATTATCCGATTTTCAAATAGCCTCAAAGACGCTGGAAAAATTACTTTCAGCTTATCCGGGGACAGAACACCGGGAGCGTTCAATGTATCTTTTAGGAGTATGCTATGTGCAACAAGAGCGATTTGATGAACTAAAAGATGTTTATGAAAAGATGCTTTCATTTAGTCCTGAAGGTGCGTATTCGGGAGACGCCCACTACTGGGTGGGGCTGATAGATATGAAGAAGGGGAATTATGAGCAGGCCCGGGCTCACTTTAAGAAGGTAGTTAATAACTACAGTAAGAATGCATTTTTTAAGAATGCCTTAAGAAGATTGGGACAGTGTTCTTATACCCTTGGGCATAAAAAAGAGGCGGCAGATCGTTTCTTGAATCTGGTCGGTATTGATCCCTCAGCCCGGCTATCCATCGAAAGTTACCTTTGGCTGGGACAGTATCTCCGTGAGGCAGAAAGGTGGGACGAAGCTCTGAAGATTTACCACCTGCTTGAGAAGAATTACCCTGTCGGAAGCCAGTGGCGTGAGACAATGCTCTATGGTAGGGGAAAGGTTCATCTTGCTCTCAAACAATGGGGTGAGGCAGCCAGGGACTTTTCCTCACTTATTGATAAGTTCCCAGAGAGTTCACTGATAGATGAGAACAAAGTTCTGCTGGGAATTTCCCTTCGCAATCTTAAAAAATTTGACCTGGCAAAGAGTTCCCTGCTTGAGGCGGCAAAGTCAACCGAGCCAGCCATTGCATCACAGGCACAGATTGAGCTCGGGAATACTCTATTTGACCAGAATGACTTCCATGAGGCCTCGAGACTGTACACGCGGGT
>JAUWHM010000094.1 GCA_030605915.1 Nitrospirota bacterium
CCGGAAAGAAGCTGCAGACCATATCACTGCTGTCCGGTGGAGAGAGAGCCCTAACGGCCATTGCCCTTCTTTTTGCCCTGATCAAGGTGAAGCCCAGCCCATTCTGTCTCTTAGACGAAATAGATGCTCCCCTGGACGAATCTAACATCGATCGCTTCATAAGACTGCTTCAGGAGTTTATTCAGAATTCCCAGTTCATTATCGTTACCCACAATAAGAGGACGATTGCCATGGCTAATGTTATGTATGGAGTAACCATGGAGGAGTCCGGCGTATCCAAACTGGTCTCCGTCCGCTTCGCTAAAGAAAAAAAGTGAGGAGAGAAAATGTCTAGGATCTGTGCTATCTGCGGCAAAGAACCCGCTACCGGCTACAATGTCAGCCACTCCCACCGTAGAACTAAGCGAAGGTGGCTGCCAAATTTGCAGTCAGTGAGGACGATAGTAGACGGCGTCCCAAAAAGAATCAGGGTCTGCACTTCCTGCATCCGCTCCGGGAAAATCAAAAAAACTTCGTAACCACACCTCCCCGCTGGCAGGGATAAACGCAGGTAAACATAGTGTGAAATCATACGAATTACATATTGCTGTGAGCAAGAATAATTCCTAGTAGATACTTCAAAAGGCAGAATGCAAATCGAAAAATGCAAAATGAAAGAAAGTACTTCAAAAAAATCTGTTCAAAACCTAAAATCTTATGCATAGTAAGCATTGTGATTTTTTATATCCATCTGTGTTATACTTTGGAATGAGATGAGGAAGAAGATAGCAGTTGTCATTTTAATGGGTTTGGTTTTATCCTGTGCCGGGGAGAAGGCTAAGGCGAAAGCAGCCAGAGAGGTGAGAGCCGCGGCTGTTAGTGGAATGTTTTATCCGAGCAATGCTTCTACCCTAAAAAATCAAGTTGACGAGTTCTTACAACGAGTTGAGAGGGAGGCTATACAGAGAAAACTAATCGCTTTAATTGTCCCTCATGCTGGCTACCGGTATTCTGGCCAGGTAGCGGCTTTCGCCTACAAGCAGCTTGAAGGTAAGGAGATTGATACTGTTATCCTGATCGGGCCAAGCCACCGAACTCGCTTCTCAGGGGTTTCCGTGGGTAATTACGGATATTACCAGACGCCCTTAGGCAAGGTAGCTGTTGATACGAAGTTGGCTGGAAGGATGATTAAGGGAAGCAAACTGATAGACTTTTATCCCCCTGCCCATCAGCAAGAGCACTGTTTGGAGGTGCAGCTCCCCTTTCTTCAAAGAATATTATCTGAGTTTAAGATACTTCCCTTAGTGATAGGAAGTCCTACATCGGAAACTTGTCGAGGGCTAAGTCAGGCCCTCCTCAAAGAGACCGAGGACAAGAATATCTTGCTTATTGCCAGCACCGATCTATCCCATTACTATCCTTACCAGGAAGCCAGTCAATTGGATGAGCGGACCTTGAAGGTGATAGAGAAACTCGATGGCGAACTTCTCTACCGGGAGATGGCCTCCGGCAAAGCTGAGCTCTGTGGAGGCGCTGCCGTAGTGGCTACCCTTTTGACAGCCAAGCAACTGGGAGCAGATAGCGTAAAGATCTTAAAGTATGCTAACTCCGGGGACACATCCGGGGACAAGTTACGGGTGGTTGGCTATGCGGCCATAGCCATTTATACGGTGAAACACGGTGAAACAGTGCTGCTTTGCAAGCACAGCCGAGGCAGTGCTGCTTCGCTGCAGTACCCGAAGGGTAAGGAGGGAGAGATGGAATTTAAAGTGCTCGATGAGAAAACTCAGAAAGAACTATTGAGGATTGCCCGAGCTTCTATAGAAAACTACGTTAAAGAACGCAAAATTCCTGAATTTGAGGTAAAAGAGCCAGTGCTTCAGGAGCGCAGAGGAGTCTTCATCACTATCTCTAAGGATGGCGGCCTTCGTGGTTGTATCGGAAGGCATGAATCAGATCTGCCTTTATATCAGACAGTGGCCCAGATGGCCGTATCGGCGGCCTGCCGTGATCCTCGATTTCCTCCTTTGCGAAGTGAAGAACTGAATGAGATTAAGATAAAGGTATCGGTTTATCTCATGTCTCCCACTGAGATAAAGAGCCTTGAGGAGTTTGAGGTTGGAAAACATGGGATTATTATCGAGAAGGCAGGCGCTTCGGCTACCTATTTACCGGAGGTAGCCAAGGAGCAGGGCTGGACGAAAGATGAGATTTTAAGTAGTCTCTGCCAGAAGGCAGGACTGCCCCCAGATGCCTGGAGAGAGGGGACAAAATTCCAAATCTATGCTACCCAGGTTTTTGGAGAATAGAGATAAAATTTAAACTACAGAGTTCACAGAGAAAGAACTTAGCCTGCTTCGGCACAGATCTGTAGGGGTTCGATTTACCCCTTAGGCCCTGAGGGGCCCCCGGGGCTCTGAACGGGTCGAACCCGCGGGCGCCATAAATGTCGCCCCTACAAACACTCAAGAAGGAAATTCCCCATCTTGGCATTATAGAAAGTCTGTGCGTTCCCTGTGGTTAGATGGAGAAAAGAAGAACAATGAAACGGAGTGGAGTAAAAGCTACATTTGTTGCCGCTGTGGTCTTAGCTCTCTCGGCTGTGGGCTGCCAGAAGGAGGTGCCTCAACCTGTTTCTGAAGAAGAGGGGTTCGACTTCGTCAGGGCCAGGAGGCGGATGGTCGAGAGCCAGATTAAGGCGAGGGGAATTAAGGATGAGAAAGTGCTATCTGCCATGCTCAAGGTGGAGAGGCATAAGTTCGTCCCCAAGGGATTGGAAAGAATGGCTTACCTCGACCGGCCACTGGAGATTGGAGAAGGGCAGACCATTTCCCAGCCATATATCGTAGCCCTTATGACAGAATGCCTCGGCCTCAAAGGAGGCGAGAAGGTATTGGAGATAGGGACTGGCTCCGGTTATCAGGCGGCCATTCTGGCTGAGATCGCTGGAGAGGTCTATACCATTGAGATAATTGAAAGCCTGGCTAAAGGGGCAGAGAAGGTTTTGAGGGATTTAGGCTATACTAATATCACTGTCCAATGTGGTGATGGCTACATTGGCTGGGAAGAATATGCCCCCTTTGATGCCGTTATCGTTACCTGTGCTCCTGACCATGTCCCTCAACCTTTAATAGACCAGCTGGCAGAAGGTGGGAGAACGGTCATCCCCGTAGGAACCTACTATCAGGAGTTGAAACTATTTGAGAAGAGGGATGGGAAAATAAGGGAGAGAAGCATAATTCCTGTCCGCTTCGTCCCCATGACCGGTGATGGCGTAAAGAGAGCAAGATAACTGATGCCGAAGCGGGGATTTGAACCCCGATGGGCACAAGGCCCACTGCGCCCTGAACGCAGCGCGTCTGCCAATTCCGCCACTTCGGCCTTAATCTGCCTGGGTAGAGCTTAACTCCTTCCAGCAATCCTCATATACCTGCAGGTCCTTTTCGCTGAATAGCACAAAACGCACTTCCGAGAAGCTGTGTCCCCTCAAGAAATCTCTAACCGTAGAAAGGGCAATTCGGGCAGCCGGTTCAATGGGAAAACGATAGGCACCGGTGCTAATAGAGGGAAAGGCAATTGACCGGATGTCCCGTTCTTTGGCCAGGGTCAGGCTACTATCATAAGCACCTTTGAGGAGCTCCTCTTCTCTTTTGCCTCCTCCCGACCATACCGGACCCACTGTATGAATTACATAGCGGGCTTTCAGTCTTCCGCCAGTGGTTATCACTGCCTGGCCAGTTGGACAGCCACCCTGCTTCGCTCGAATGGCCTTACACTCCTCTAAGATTTCCGAGCCTCCCGCCCGGTGAATGGCTCCATCCACTCCACTGCCACCCAATAGGCCAGTATTGGCTGCATTAACAATGGCTTCCGTATCCTGTTGAGTAATGTCACCCTGCACCAGGGAAAGCTTTGTCTTCCCAACCATCGTCTCCATTGCGAAGCCCCTCCTGGCCATCAGGCGAAATCAGCGGCTCAAAAGCGTCAGCTTTTGAGTCCGCTGCATTGAGTTGTTAACTTTTATTATATAGGAATTGATGCAGGCAGTCAAGTTTTCTTGCTTTTTTATTGACAAGGGCAGTTGATTATAGTAAATTTACCTGTAGAGGGTATAGAGGCATGGGACTCTTAGAGGAAATAGCTAACTGGATTGTGGAGAAGGTTAAAGAGGCAGGGAAGAAAGGGGCTGTCTTCGGGATAAGCGGTGGGGTGGATTCCTCCCTTCTGGCCGTCCTTTGCCAGAAAGCCTTGGGGGATAATGCCCTCGGCCTTATCCTACCCTGCCACAGCCGCTCTGAGGATGAGAAGTGTGCCCGTTCACTGGCTGAGAGATTTGGCATTAAGACCGAGCGTGTGGTTCTGGATTCTATCTGCGATGGTTTTCTCCAGATCCTCCCCCCTGGCGACAGAATAGCCAGAGGCAACCTGAAGCCAAGGTTGAGGATGGCTACTCTCTACTACTTTGCCAATAAACTCAATTACTTAGTGGCTGGTTCAAGCAACAGGAGCGAGCTCAGCATCGGCTACTTCACCAAATACGGGGATGGAGGGATTGATATTCTGCCCTTAGGTAGCCTCCTTAAAATGGAGATAAGAGAGTTAGCCAAGGAGCTGGGCATTCCAGGTGAGATAATAGAGAGAACCCCCAGTGCTGGACTCTGGGAGGAGCAGACAGATGAGGGAGAGATAGGTATCAGTTACGAGGACTTAGATAAAGCTCTCGTGGCCATAGACTCCAATAATAGAGAATCACTCCAGAGAAATCTTATAGCTAAGGTGGAACAGCTAATCAGGTCCTCTCATCACAAGAGGTCACCAGCTATTGTCTTCAGACCTGGTCATTTAGATAGGAATCGAGATTCTTAAGGTTCTCCTTAAGTTGAGTGGCAGATTTGTTCAGAAAATCCTTCTCTTCGGATGTTAGTTCCAATTCAATGACCTCTTCTACTCCTTTCTTCCCCAACTTGACCGCAGTGCCAAGGCAGATATCACTAAGGCCATACTCACCCTGGAGATAGACGGAGCAAGGCATCACCGCCTTTTTATCATTAACCACGGCCTCTACCATCTCGGCTATTGAGGCGGCCGGGGTAAAGTAAGCGCTACCTGTCTTCAGCAGGGAGACGATTTCCGCTCCCGCACTCCGGGTCTGTTCGATGAGCTTATCTATTCTTTCCCTTGACATCATCTCTGTAATTGGATTACCGTTGACAGTGGAGTGTCCTGGCAGGGGAAGCATTGCTTCACCGTGCACTCCAATGACCAAGGCAGAAGTATTTTTAACCGAAACTCCCAACTCTTTAGCTAAGAAATACCTGAATCGAGCTGAATCCAGCACTCCTCCCATACCAGACACTCTCTCCCGCTGGAAATCACTTACCTTTAAGGCCAAATAGGTCATGACATCCAGCGGATTGGTGACCATCAATATCTTTGCTTCAGGGCTATGCTTTACAACCTCCCGGATAACTGACCTGACAATCTTAGCATTCTCCTTCAGTAAATCCAAACGGCTCATCCCGGGCTTGCGCACCAGACCAGCTGTCACCACTACTATGTCAGAATTAGCTGTATCCCCATAGTCATTGGACCCGATGATATTCGTATCCATTCTCTTTAAAGGGGCCGCCTGCATCATATCCAGGGCTTTGCCCTGAGGAAGCCCCTTAACGATATCCACCAGGACTATCTCTCCCAATTCCTTCTCGGCTAAAAAGAGCGCAGACGTCGCCCCCACATTCCCACTACCAATCACACTTATCTTCACTTCTGCCCCACCCCTTACCATTTACTCTTGCACCCTACCTCAATGGTAGAACTGTCTAATCCGAGGCAACGTTTGTGAACGTCCCCTTGACTTTTTTGGAATGGAAGTCCTTAGAGGAGCTCAAGGTTACCTCACAGTGGGAGGAGAATACTTCAGCGTCCTGCGGTCGTTATTGCCGCAATTGGGACAGGCTAATTCATCCATTACTTTTCTTCCCTCCTCAGACATCTCCTTCACCCATTCCCCATCCGGCTTCTTGATAAATCCTTCCATCATCCGATAGGCTTCAAAGACAGTGCCACATTTCTCACAGTCACGGTATGCGCTTATGACCGCTTCCATCTTACCGCACTGGAGGCATTTTGATGGCGAATGAGCTGAGGGTTGGACAAACTGATAGCCACAAGCCTCGCAGGTCCAGTCAACGTCAGGAGGACGGTAGCGCTTGGGCATAGCTGACTTAATAACGAAGCTCAAGGCAATTACAATTACCAATATTAAGCCAGCCACCGCCAATGGACTCTGTTTTCCCTTCTCTGCCATTAGATTATCACCTCCTCTACACTTTTCTCTAATTCAAATATACCACACTTTGTAAAAAATACAAGAAAAAATTGTGAGTTTCCCGAACTCGTGCATCGTGCAATCGTGCAAAAGTCTAATTTTAAACAGGCAAAAGTCAAATTTTATCTTTTGATTGACATTGCAAAAGTTTGTTGTTGACAAATGTCCTTCTTGGTATTAAAATCAAAACAATAAAACATTTGGGGCTGTGGTGCAGTTGGGAGCACATCTGACTGGCAGTCAGAAGGTCGCGGGTTCGACTCCCGCCAGCTCCACTACATTAAATTACTATCTACCATCGTCTTCCTATCATTATTATTGTCCTCCTGCCCCGGTCAGGATTCACTAAATGCCTGATATTATCCTCACAACTCATATCACATTCGCGCAGCCAGTGTAAATAAGAAACTGCACCACTTTTCTCCTTCTGACGCTGGAAGCAGATAAGGCACAAAGTGACACAGGCACAAGGTGACAAAGTGAAGGGATTTGACAACCACTATTGCTGATTCTGGATAGTCGCTGAAGGTCCGCCTCAGTCTTTAACCACTAATAATGGCTCCTACACAGCCAGGTTCCTTAGAGATTTCCTGAACAAGAGAGTTCCTCATTTTTTGGGATCGTAGCCCTTCATCATCTTCCCCAGAGATACGGAAAGGGAGTGGGGACAAAGGTCAGAATGAACATAATGAGCCCAATGAGGGCAAGGAGCTTTCTTCTTCTATCCAAGGTCATTCTATCATTAACTGGCGGAGGATGCCTTAATCCGAGAGCAAGGATGAGGAATGCCCAGATGAACCACCCAGGCCAGAGGAGAGAAAGACCAAGCATTGCCAGGAACATAAATATTGCCAGCACGAAGTGCCATCTACCGAGAAAGGAGTAACTTATATGGCCACCATCCAGTTGTCCTACTGGAAGTAAATTCATAGCCGTAATTAGTAATCCAATCCAGCCGGCGAAGGCAACAGGGCCAAGCATTATATCATAGCCTTCTGGTAGTTGTCCCTTCACTATGCGAGCTATCAGAGAGAACAGGATTGAATCACCTAAGGTTAAACTTCCTTTTGGAGCTTCGCTTACAACCTCTGATATGTTAAGTCCAATGGCCACAGCTACAGTGGAAAGGATAAAACTTGCCAGGGGTCCAGCTATCCCAACATCCAGGAGAGCTTTTCTGTTCGGCAAGGGAGATTTTATCTTGATAACTGCTCCGAAAGTTCCGAGGAAAGTCGGAGCAGGGATGAAATAGGGAAGGCTTGTCCTCGCCTTATGGGCTCTGGCAGTAAAATAATGGGCAAGTTCGTGGCATAAGAGGATACTTAGAAGTGTGAATGAGAAGGGTATGCCTAAGCGAAGGCTACTTATGTCCTTGAAGGGGTTACCTCCTTCGTGCAATGTGCCAGCTAAAAGGGTTGTTCCGATTGTAGCCAGGAACAGGAGAAGATTTATCATTGCGCTGACTCTTTCTCTACTGGACCCCTCATTAACTTTGCAATACCCTAACCACCTGAGCAGACCTTCAAAGGCACCATTTTGTTCATCGACAGCTAACTATATCACTCTATGCAGCATATAGCAATCAAAGAAACTGAAAATCCTAAAGTCCATACACATATCCCATATTCTGCTAACCTGGATTATTCCCTAATGTCCCCACTTTATTGAAATGTTTCGCATAACTGCTTTAACGGTGGTAAGTTATGCAGATTATTTTATGTTCATACACAACTAACTGATAAAACATCACTTACGAGGCGTTTTTCAATAAAACGGGGTCACTAAGAAAATTTTGCTAACCCTTATAAATCCATAAAGAGGTTTCTCTCTGATATCAGCCTTCATTTGGAATTTTCCATGAGAGAGAAGGAAAGCATCGAAGTTTGAGTTCAAAGGGTGAGGGGGGAATTCCTGATGGACTAAGTTCTTTTTCTGTGTCCATCTGTGTTCAACTGTGATTTCATAGACTTGATTGCAGAGGAATCCTCTTTTTAAGTGCTTGTAGGAGCGACACTTATGGCATCCGTTAATGCTTCAAGGGAAATGTGGATAAGTTGTGAAAAAGGGGCGAAATTATCCTTTCCCCTGTGGATAACCTTAAAAGTGGAGAGGGAGCATCTGGAATAGGTCACGAGCGCTCAGGAAAAGGATGCCCATGGAGAGGATAAGGAGAAGAATAAGAGCGAAACTTATCCCCGCTAAAGGAGCGATAAAAGTAGCTACCGCTTTCCCCCAGGGTAAATGATGCACCTCCCGAATCCCTAAGACAAATAAGGCGGCCATCCACACTAAGATTATCATGCCAAACAGGGGTAGTAGAAGAAGCTTCGTCGACCCTAAGGGCTTGAGCATTATAGCCACTGGGGTCATTAGCCAGATTGGAATAAGGGCAAAACCGCAGAGGCTGTACAGCGGAGCAGCTCTGCCTGAGCCGCCGCAGAAGCTGGCCATTAAATGGAATATGGCAGCTAAGAGGAAGAGGCCACCGAAGGTTACCATCAGTTCGATGATTAACAGGCTGAGCGAAATCTTAGCCTGGTTAATCCCCTTAGGTAGGATTAATAGCCAGCCAATCCAGTTGCTCAAAATAGCCAAGATGACCACAAGGAAAGCTAATCCCAGGCACCTTTCCCGGGAAGCCCGCCGCATTGCCAGGACGGGACTGGTAAAAAGCTGGTAGATTAGTTCCACAGAGCTTATTCCTCCTTTTGCAGAGAAGGGCTAATGCCAAAACTTCATTCTGTTCAAATATTACAGAGAAGGTGGATAGTAGATGTATTGAACGGGCAGATAAGAATCCTCCGACTGGCCTAACAGTTTTGAGATAGCATCTTCTTTGCCGCTTGAGCCAAGTGTCAAGAATCTCTCCCAGGGGAACCTTTCCTCATCTATCAAAGATGGCTTACCCTTAATCCCAGCCTTCTCCGCGGCCACCTCGATGGCTTCCTGGAAACCTCCTAACCGGTCGACTAAGCCCAGTTTTAGGGCTTCTTCCCCGGTGAATACCCTTCCATCAGCTATCCCCTCAATCTCATCCAAATCCATCTCCCTACCCTCAACTACAGCATTGACAAACTGTAAATGGACTTCGTCCACCAATTTCTGAAGGAGCTTGCGCTCGTCTTCCTCCATCTCCCGCCAACTGGAGAGCGTATCCTTATATTTGCCGCTCTTGATGATGTTCATCTTAATTCCCCATTTAGCCATCAGCTCCTGGAAGTTAATGTTTCCAATCACCACTCCGATGCTTCCGGTGATGGTTCCCGGATTGGCCAAAATATAATCCGCCCCGGCCGAGATATAGTAACCACCAGAAGCGGCCAGATCTCCCATGGAGACGATGACCTTCTTCCCCTTCTCCTCTTTTGCCCTGAGAATCTCATCATATATCTCCTGACAGGCTCCTACCGAACCACCCGGACTATTGACCCGCAGGATAATGGCTTTCACCCGGGGGTTCTCAGATAGCCGCCTGATTCTCTGCACATAGTAATCAGCTCCTCTTTCCCGAAGACCGAAAGGGCCAGCCGGACGCTGGGTAGAGATTACTCCGTA
>JAUWHM010000065.1 GCA_030605915.1 Nitrospirota bacterium
AACATTGCTGAGAAGCGTCTCCCCCAGGATGGGAGGATAAAGGTGAGGATTGCTGATGAGGACATTGACCTCAGGGTCTCCACCATACCTACTCTCTTTGGAGAGAGTGTAGATATTAGACTATTAAGCAGAAGCACCGTCCTGCTTAAGCTGGAGGAACTGGGTCTTCCGCTTGCCTCTTCAAAGAAATTTAGCGCTCTCATAGAGAGACCGCATGGCATCATCTTAGTGACTGGACCCACTGGCTGCGGGAAGACAACTACCCTTTATACTGCCCTTAATAAAATTAACTCCGTAGATAAGAAGATAATCACCATTGAGGACCCAATAGAGTATCAGTTGAGGGGAATAAATCAGATGCAGGTGAGGCCGAAGATAGGCTTAACTTTCGCCATGGGACTTCGCCACATCTTAAGGCAGGACCCGGATATCATCTTAGTGGGTGAGATAAGAGATGTGGAGACAGCCGAGATTGCCATCCGGGCCGCCTTAACCGGGCACCTGGTCTTCTCTACTCTCCATACTAACGATGCCTCAGGAGGAATAACGCGCCTGCTGGATATGGGGATTGAACCTTTCCTGGTTTCCTCATCGGTGGAGGGAATCTTGGCTCAGCGATTGGTGAGAATCATCTGCCCTAAGTGCAAGGAGGATTATCAGCCGAATCCTGATTATCTTAAAAGGATAGGTTTTTTAGTTGAGGGGACCGAGGCCACCATCTATCGGGGAAGAGGATGTGAGGAGTGTAAGAATACTGGCTTCAAGGGCAGAATAGGTATCTTCGAGATACTACTCATTGACGAAAGCATCAGGAAACTGATTGGAGAAAGGAGTTCGACCACTGCCATTAAGAGGACGGCCATGGAGGGAGGAATGAAGACCTTGAGGGAAGCGGGCTGGGAGAAGGTTCGAGAAGGAATAACTACTATTGAGG
Organism: Nitrospirota bacterium; assembly: GCA_030605915.1. Classification (GTDB taxonomy): domain Bacteria; phylum NPL-UPA2; class NPL-UPA2; order NPL-UPA2; family JAGMAN01; genus JAGMAN01. The sequence continues at coordinate 935 of JAUWHM010000065.1, forward strand.
AGGTCTTAAGGGTAGCTGAGGCTGAGTAGAATATGCCCACTTTTCTTTACAAAGCTAAGACGAGAAAGGGAGACCTAATAACTGATGTCTTAGAGGCTGAGAACGAGAGAATGGCCATAGCTAAGTTGCAGGAGGCAGACTATTTCCTGGTCAGCTTAACGGAGAAGAAGGCAGTTATGGGACTGGGGAGAGAGATCTCCCGGGGCATGTTCCAGAGAATTGGGTCCAGAGATATTGCTGCCTTCACCAGACAGCTCTCTGACCTTGTTGATTCCGGACTCCCCTTGGTCCGGGCTCTTACGGTTCTATCCAAGCAAGGTCAGAACGAAAGGTTGAGAGAAGTGATCTCCTCCCTGGGAGATGATGTTCAAGGAGGAAGTTCCTTAGCCGAGGCGCTGGGGAAACACCCTAAACTTTTCTCAAGGCTATTTATCAATATGGTGAGAGCCGGGGAGACCAGTGGCGCCCTGGAGGAGGTCCTGGAACGTTTAGCCTCATTTGCTGAGAAGGATGAAGAGTTGCGAGGCAGGGTCCGGACAGCTTTAGCTTACCCCGGTCTGATGGCCCTGGTTGGTCTGGGGACGGTCTTCTTCCTCCTCACCGCAGTTATCCCCAGGTTTGTCATCCTCTTTGAGGACATGGAGAAGACGCTCCCCCTTCTCACCCAGCTTCTGCTCAACACGAGCCATTTCTTAGGCCGGTTCTGGTGGTTGATTCTTACTCTTATCATCCTTGCAGTAGTTATTCTCCGGCGTCTTCTGACCTCAGAAGGGGGAAAATTAGCTCTGGACCGATTGAAGTTGAGGTTGCCTCTCCTGGGGAGAATCGTCTCCCAGGTAATTCTATCCCGGTTTTCAAGAACCCTGGGAATTCTTTTAACTAATGGAGGTCCCATTTTGGATAGCCTGAGTATAGTTAAGGAAATCGTTGATAATAAGGTAGTGGAGAAGGAGATAGAAGATATCGAGCGCCGGGTTGGAGAAGGTGAAGGACTGGCTCAACCGATGAGCGTTAAACGGTTCTTCCCCCCTTCCTTAGTGGATACCATTCGGGTGGGAGAGGAGGGTGGCTTTTTAGAGAAGTCGCTCCTTAAAGTGGCTAACTCTTATGATAGAGAGGTGGAGAACTCAGTGAGAGTCTTCACCTCCTTACTGGAGCCAGCTATGATCATCGCCATGGCTATAGTTGTCGGCTTTTTAGTCCTGGCTATGATCCTTCCCATCTTAAGCGTTGAATTCTCCACCTATTGAAAATGGAGGCTTAAATGAAAGGGTTTACCTTAATTGAACTGATGTTAGTTATCATAATCATTGGCATCTTAGCCAGCGTGGTCGTTCCTCGTTTCGTGGGAAGATCGGAGGAGGCTCGACGGGTGGCTGCCGAGACCGCCCTTGGTAACTTCGACCTTGCCCTGGACTTGTTCGAATTAGATAATGGGTGCTATCCCACTACCGAGCAGGGACTGCAGGCATTGCTCACCAAGCCTCAGACTATCCCAGCGTTAAAAAACTGGAAGGGACCCTATATCAAGAAGCCAAAGTTTAACGACCCCTGGAAAAACCCTTATATCTACGGATATCCCGGTGAACGTAATCCCCAAGAATATGACCTCTTCTCTACTGGTCCTGATGGAAAGGAAGGCGGTGGAGATGATATTCCCACACCTCCGTAATAAGGGATTTACCCTGTTGGAACTTATGCTGGTAGTAGTCATTATGGGGATAATGGTGGCTGCTAGCCTTCCTGTTTTCAGCGGAGTCTTCGCCGGGACCCGCTTGAGAACAGCTACCAGTAGCTTAGCGTCCACTATCAACTTTGCTGGCCGCTTGGCGGTAACGGAGAGGCTGTGTTGCCGGGTTAACTGTGACCTAAAGGAAGGAAGTTATTGGCTTACCGTGGAGAAGGACCCGGTCAGCTCACCGGGGGCCTATAGTAAACTTGAAGGTCACTTAGGCCGGGTTCGTTTGCTTCCCCAGGGGATAAAGATAAAGCAGTTCTCCACCCCGAGGGGAGTTTCCGGGGATGGCGAGGACTACATCCTGGTCAGTCCAAATGGAAAGATGGAGAAAGTCCTCCTCTATTTGGGTAACGAGAAAGGAGAGACTTATACCATATCTATCTCGAAGACATTTGGCCGAGTTAAGACTTTTGACTATGAATATCAGCCATAGTAGGAAAAGGTCGGGCTTCCTTCTCATGGAAGTTCTATTAGCGGTAGCTATCCTTTCCATGGGATTAGCTGCCGTTATCCATACCTTCTCCACCTCCCTATGGGCAACCGAAAGCACTCACCACCTCACCTTAGCCACACTGCTCAGCCAGGAGAAATTGGCTGAGTTAAAGCAGGAGGGATTTCCTTCACCTGGTCTGGTCAGCGGAAGTTTTGAGGATTATCCTAATTTCACCTGGGAGATGGAAGTTAACTCAACTGAAATGGACGGTTTGGTCGAGGTCAGAGTAAGTATCTTCTGGCGGGAAAGGGGTTCCCGGAAGGAGATGGAAGTAAAGACGCTTCTGGCCAGGAGGACCGAGTGAAGCAGAGAGGGTTTACTTTAATTGAGCTCATATTGGCCTCTTTAATCATCAGTTTAATTATGCTGAGCGTTTATGGTTCCTTCCGGGGGGGAATACGGGCCTGGCGGGAAGGAGGCAGCCGGGTAGAGCGCCATCAGATGGTTCAGATAGCCATAGAGGAGCTCTCTCGCCAGTTAAGGGGAGCCTATATTGCTCCCAACAACCCTCAGATAAAATTCGTGGGAGATGTAGAGGGAATGGATTTCGTCTATGCGACGGCGACTTCTGATCGCCGTCAGCCGCTTTCTGACTGCCGCCAGCCGCCTCAGGCAAGTTATGATCTGCGCCTAGTCAGCTATTACTTGACGGAGGAAGAAGAGTGGCAACTGAGGAAGCTAATGAGACAGGGGAGCATGATACCCTATGCTGAGGAGCTTTCTTCAGTCGCTTGCAGCACTCTTTCGTGTAGCTCAGAGGAGGTTATCGATTCTGTCTTCGCTCTTGGCTTTCGCTACTTCGGCCAGGATGGGTGGCAGGAATCATGGGATTCAAACCGGGACCTTCCTCAAACGGTCCAGATAAGTCTTATTCTCCAGGATGAAATGGGGTCTAAGGAGACCTTCTCCACTATGGTAGACGTTCCGGGGGGAGGCTAAAAGCTTTGAAGAAAGGAGTTGCTCTCATCATCACCCTCTGGATTCTCCTCATCCTCTCTACTATGGCGGCCAGCTTTGCCTACCGGATGAGATTGGGAATAAAGGTAGCTGGCTACCAGCGGGACTCATTTAAAGCTTTAGCCCTGGCTCAGGCTGGGGTGGAGAGAGCCATAGCTGAACTTAAAAACGAGGTAGAAGGTTATATCTCCCTTGAACAATCCTGGCGGGAAGGTCAGGAGATGGCCTTAGGGGAAGGCAAAGTTGTCTATAACATAGTGGATGAGGAGAGTAAGGTTTGTCCGAATAACCT
>JAUWHM010000061.1 GCA_030605915.1 Nitrospirota bacterium
ACGACCTTTTTCCACAAATAAAAATTCTGGCATCCGGTTCATCTTCCATAGAGATCCAGAAACATTTGAAGGAATCGCTGGCCGGACGAAAAAAGGTCTACAACTTATATCCATTAAGTTTTGAAGAGTTTGTCAGGTTTAGAAATGAGGATGAATATGACAGGTATGTAAAACTTGACTTCAAGAAAACTTCCTCTGCTTTAATCGAAATGTATAACAAAGATTATCTGAAGGCTTATCTTCTTTTTGGTGGTTATCCTAAGGTAGCCCTGCTTCGCAGCAAAACTGAGAAGATGGAAGAACTGCAAGATATTTATAATTCTTATATTCAGAAAGATATTAAATCTTTGATCGAAGGCGAAGATATATCGGCTTATAATAATCTGCTTAAGATTTTATCTTCTCAAATAGGCAATCTGATCAATGTAAATGAGTTGTCTAATACTCTTAAAATAGCCCGCCGCCAGATAGTAAGATACTTGGAAATTCTGGAGCGGACTTTTATTATTAGATTGTTACCTCCTTTCTATTCCAACAAAAGAAGGGAAATTAGTAAAATGCCCAAACTTTATTTGTTGGACAGTGGCATTGTCAATTTTAGTTTGGGAAATTTCGGAGGGATGGATTATCGGTCTAATTTAGGCAGTTATATAGAAAATTTTGTTTTTTGTGAAGCGATAAAATATAAGCCCATTCAATATCAGGTATATTTCTGGAGGACAAAACTTGGGACAGAGATAGATTTTGTATTGGAAGGAAACGATGAGTTAATTCCTGTTGAAGTAAGGTGGCAGAAAATCATCCGTCCAATGATGCCCAAGAGTTTTATTTCTTTTCTTAAGACCCATGAAAATATCAAGAAGGCAGTGATTGTAAACAAGGACTTATGTCGCAAAATCCGCTGGCAGAATAAGGATGTTTATTTCGTCCCGGCAGTTCTTTTTAATAAATGCGTAACCAAACTGACGAAAACAAGATAGGGTCTATAGAGAAACCCTGTGTGAACTTTGAAATTCCTGGCTACTGAGGGATTGGCAAATCTGTGTCTCGGGGGTTTGGGACGGCAAAGAGAGTGAAGGATTAATGGGCTCTTGGAATGGGAGTATTAAAGAGACATTGTTTGATGAATGATGTGGTGAGAAAAGAAGACCTTGATAGGAATGAATTATGCAGTTAGTGATCAATACCTATGGTTCGTATTTGCGGAAAAGGAATGAGTGTTTTTTGGTTAAGTGCACTCCAGAGGGAGAAACTGAGGAAAAGGTTTTTGAGGTCTCGGCCAAGAAGGTGAGCAGTATTATGATCACTACCTCCGCCTACATTTCTACGGATGCGATAAAGTTTGCCATGGACAATAACATTGATGTCATTTTCCTGGACCACTTTGGTGATCCTTATGGCAGGGTATGGCATTCAAAGTTGGGAAGCACCACTTTGATAAGACGCAGGCAATTAGAGATTGCTGAAACAGAAAAAGGGCTTAACCTTGCCAAGGAATGGGTGACGAGGAAGTTTGATAATCAGATTGAGTTTCTGGATAGGTTGAAAAACTCCCGGCGGGAAAAAGAAGAGGAGATAACCAGGCATGTTTCCATGCTACAGGAGTTAAAAGAAAAGATAAACAATCTTGAGGGTTCTCTTGAAGAAAGAAGAGGCAGCATTATGGGGCTGGAGGGTTCTGGAGGAAGGGTATATTTTGATTGCCTCAATTTCGTAATGCCGGACAGGTATAAATTTAACGGCCGCAGCCGCCAGCCGGCTAAAGATGAGTTTAATTGTATGCTTAATTATGGTTATGGGATTTTATACTCTCTCGTGGAAAAGGCCTGTATTATCGCCGGGCTTGACCCTTATCTAGGATTTATTCATACAGATAATTACAATAAAAAGTCTCTTGTATTTGACCTGATTGAGATGTTCCGCGGGCTGGTGGATAGAACCGTCGTTTATTTATTCAGTCAGAGGAAAGTCAAACAGGAGCATTTTGATAAACTCAAGAATGGATGGACGCTTAACAAGGACGGAAAGGCGGTATTGATTGGGGCGTTAAATGAGATATTTGAAAAGAGTGTGCGTTACAGGAGTAGGAATATAAAGAACAGAGATATAATACAATTTGAGTGCCATCATATTGCTAATAGTCTTATAAAGGACTGAGGCCGTGCTTACCTGGGTAGTTTATGATATTGTGAATAATAAGAAGAGAACAAAGATAGCCAAAGCCTGTAAGGGGTATGGTTTATATCGGGTGCAGAAAAGCGTATTTCTGGGCAAGCTTAATAACAATCAGATAGACGAACTGGCCATCAGATGTAAGGATATTATTAATGAGGAAGAAGATTCAGTCTATGTATTTCCTTTGTGTGATGATGATTTTAAGAAGGTAAAACTTTTAGGGCAGGCATTTGATAAGGAATTGGTATCGGATGAGGTGTTAGCAAAGTTTTTTTAGATGTTTAGGTAAGGAGTTGAGGCGGATTTATGGATGTAGTTGAGACGCAAGGAATATACATAACCCCCTCAGAGATGATTGAGTACCTTTATTGCCCTAGGTTTATATATTTTATGAACTGTCTGGGAATTGAACAGCACGAGGAACAACGGTATAAGGTATTGAAAGGCCGGGAGGTGCATGAACAACGCAAGCGCATGAATCCAGATTATGTCAGGAAACGCTTAGGGTGTGCGGAGAAAGACATGGATGTGTATATGAGTTCTGATACATACCATATAAAAGGCAAGGTGGATGAGGTATTGTATTTAGCCGATGGGAGATTGTCGCCACTGGATTATAAATATACGGAATATAAAGAGGGCTTGTATCGAACACATAAATATCAATCCGTGCTTTATGCTATCTTAATCCGAGAAACTTATGGGAAAGAGGTAGTTCGAGGATTTATTTGTTATACAAGGAGTAAGAACAAAATTGCGGAGGTTGTTTATACTCAGAAAGATTTTGCAACGGCTCAGGAGATAGTAAACAATATGCTGGAGATTATGCAGACAGGTTATTTCCCTAAACAGACCTCGTTTCGTATTCGGTGCGTGGATTGTTGCTACAGGAATATTTGTGTATAATTTATGGAGGTTTCACGGGGTATTTTATGTAACTATTTGTAAATAAACAGGAAATGTTACGGAAAAGTATGTAATGATGGTTTGAAATAGGGGGTGTTGGGTGTAAATGGGTATTGAAAACAAGGGAAAAAGGGTTCTCTGTTTGAGACATAATTTTATATGGGAGTTAAAGTTAAGGAAAAATTGCTGCTGAGGAGAAATATCCATTAAAACAAGGATTGAAACTAAACTCTACGGTCAGCCTTACGAAACGCAGGCCGGGGCTGAGGAGAAATATCCATTAAAACAAGGATTGAAACATTAAAGGGTGAATATGATGAAAGGTATATCGGGACAAGCTGAGGAGAAATATCCATTAAAACAAGGATTGAAACTTGCGCAAGACTTATCTGTTAAAGCTCTAATCAAAGTAGCTGAGGAGAAATATCCATTAAAACAAGGATTGAAACCCTATAATACTGTTTCCTTTGAGCTAAAATTTCTTCTCGCTGAGGAGAAATATCCATTAAAACAAGGATTGAAACCACTTGACGATTCCACTACCACAGAGCCAAATCCGGCTGAGGAGAAATATCCATTAAAACAAGGATTGAAACGGGAACGGAGTCACACCGTCATTGAGGTTATACCAGAGCTGAGGAGAAATATCCATTAAAACAAGGATTGAAACTCTAAAGGTGAATATCTCTCTTCCTTCAACCTCTTAGCTGAGGAGAAATATCCATTAAAACAAGGATTGAAACTTCACCGGCTACGTTTGCAGGGCCAGCGGACGGTATGGCTGAGGAGAAATATCCATTAAAACAAGGATTGAAACAGGAACTATTATAACCACTAAGAAAGGAGATGAAATTTTATGGGCATTGGGAAGAAAAAGGCGGCGGCGGCAATTATCCTAGTTCTTGCTGGGTTTTGTCTGGCTGTAATCCCTGGCATCGCTAAAGAGGAAAAAAGGAGGAAAGAAGGAAAAGGGGAGGGGGGAGTTAGAATAAGAAAATGTTATACTTGCCCATTTCCTCATAAGTCAGCGGGATTAAAAGAGAGGCTTTACGATATCCGTGTAGAATGGAGAGGCCCATGGGAGTTTTGTAATGATGTAGAAGTAAGAATGTTTTGTCTACTGAAGGACGGGACTGTCATCAAGGGAAGACAGTTTTATAATCATGTTCATTCAAGGACATATAAAACAACCGGGAGAATTGAGGGGTCGATTCTTCTCCATCATGGGAAAATAGTAAATTCCCGTGCAGAAATATGGATAGGCGGGAAATTGTGGTGTTCAAAAACAAAGAAAAAAACAGTAGCACAAGCAAAAAAAGAGGCAAAGAAACCAGCAGGGAATGGTGGAAAATGCAAGCGAGAGAGGAGATTGGAAAATATTTCTTTGACGAAGAGAATAGATGGTAGTTACAGTATTCGCAACGGTCAAACTGAGGAGAAATATCCATTAAAACAAGGATTGAAACCGCAGATGCAGACTCTTCATCCGTTGAGGTACGTTACGAGAGGAGTTCCTTTAACTTTTTGGTCAGTGAGGGGACGACCTGGAAGAGGTCGCCTACTATTCCATAGGTAGCTACGTTGAAGATGGGAGCATTTGGGTCTTTATTTATGGCCACGATGTTCTCCGAGGACCTCATTCCTACCAGGTGTTGAATGGCTCCTGAAATTCCACAGGCGATATATAACTTTGGCTGAACGGTCTTTCCCGTTTGACCGACCTGATGGTAGGAGGGAATCCAGTTAGCATCCACAGTGGCCCGGGAGGCTCCCACTGCTCCCCCTAATGCCTCTGCTAATCCCTCAATTAACTTAAAATTCTCTGCCTTTCCCAATCCCCTTCCGCCGGAGACTATAATCTCGGCTTCCTGCAAATCAACTACCTTGGTCTCCTCCCGGATAATATCCAGGACTTTGGTAACTATATCTTCCTCACTGATTTTGGGATTAACCTTAACAATCTCTCCTTTTCGGGAACTATCTGGACGGGGCTTCTTCATCACCTTGGGTCTCACCGTAGCCATCTGAGGACGATGATGAGGACAGATAATAGTAGCCATGATATTTCCCCCGAAGGCCGGGCGGGTCTGGCGCAGTATTCTCTTCTCCTTATCTATTTCTAATCCTGTGCAGTCAGCGGTGAGGCCGGTCTGGATGCGAGCGGCTATCCGGGGAGCCAGTGACCTTCCTATGGTGGTTGCTCCAAAGAGAACTATCTCTGGCTTATGCTCCCTTATTAAATCTATTAACACCCTGGCATAGATGCCATATTGATAATGACGCAGTCTTTTATCACTAACCAAATAGACCTTATCTGCTCCATAGGCAAGGAGCTCTCCGGCTTCAGTCCCCACACCATCTCCCAGGAGCACTGCATCTAACTTTTCTCCTAAGTCATTGGCTAATTTTCTTCCCTCCCCCAACAGTTCCAGGGTCACCGACTGGAGCTTACCATCCCGCTGCTCAGCAAAGACCCAGACTCCCCGGTAGTCCTCCAAGCCCTCTGCAGGTTTCTCCTCCTTCTCCAAGAGAATGGCATCAAAAGGACAGGCTTCTACACAGGCCCCACAGAGGTTACAGTTCTCTAAGATCTTAGCCTTTTCATCAACGATCTCTATTGCCCCAAAGTGGCAGGCGGCAAGACACTTCTCACAGCCAGTGCACCTGTCAATAATTATTTCTATAGACATATTAAACTCTTAATCTTTGAATGCATGAGTTCCTATATCAGCCAATTTATACGGATACGGACTCGGGATGATAACTAATTTCCATTTCCATTGGCAGAGGCTTAATCCTCTTAGTGGAAGTAAACCTGCTATATGATTTTTGCTTCTCTCAACTTGGTAACTAATACTTCTACTTGTTCGGGGACGCTTCCCTCCAAGAGCTCCCCCTTGCCCGGGGCTTCGGGGGTAAAGATTTTTATGACCTGGGTGGGAGAACCGTCCAGGCCAATTCTTCCCCCATCTAAATCAAGGTCAGTTGCTTTCCAGACAGGAATCTCCGCCTTCTTTGCCTTTAGAACACCCCGCATTGAAGAATAACGAGGCTCATTCATCTCCTTGGTCACCGTCAGGACGGCTGGCAACTCTGTCTCAACCACCTCGAAAGCGTCTTCTAAGGTTCTCTCTGCTTTCACCTTGCTATTTTCAATCTCCACCTTCCGCACATAAGTTATCTGGGGCAGTCCCAGCCGCTCAGCTACCCCCGGTCCCACCTGGGCGGTGTCTCCGTCAATAGCTTGTTTACCGAAAAGAATGAGGTCAAACTGGCCTACCTTCTTAATGGCCGCCGCCAGAGTATAAGAGGTAGCCAGAGTATCGGCTCCCGCGAAGGCCGGGTCACTGAGCAGGACAGCTTCATCGGCCCCCATAGCTAAGGCTTTTCTAAGAGCCTCCTCTGCCTGAGGTGGTCCCATAGTAATGACAGTTATTCTTCCTCCGTATTTTTCCTTCAAGCGAAGAGCTTCCTCAATGGCGTTCTCATCAAATGGGTTGATGATAGAAGGAATCCCTTCCCGCACCAGAGTATTTGTCTCCTGATTTATTCTCACTTTACTGAGGGATTCGGTATCCGGCACCTGTTTTATACAGACAATAATGTTCATCTCAGCCAATTTCTTTAAGAACAGCATCCAGTTTGGCAGGAATTACAACTGGCTCCCCCACCACCTTTACTGCCCGCTCTGGGTCCTTCAGTCCATGCCCGGTGAGAATACAGACTATGCTTTCCCCCGGCTTAAAGTAGCCTTCCCTGCTCAGCTTAACCAATCCGGCCAGGCCAGCCGCTGAAGCGGGCTCTACAAAAATTCCTTCTAAGTTAGCTAACATTTTATAGGCATTGATAATTTCTTCATCGGTCACCATGTCAATCATCCCGCCTGATTCATCCCGGGCCGCTTCCGCTCTTTTCCAACTGGCCGGGTTGCCAATTCTAATGGCAGTAGCAATCGTTTCCGGTTTTTCAATTGCGTGGCCTCTGACAATGGGAGCGGCTCCCTCTGCCTGAAAACCCATCATCTTGGGGAGCTTCTTCGCTTTAGCGGCTTTATAATACTCCTTATATCCTTTCCAGTAAGCGGTGATATTCCCGGCATTTCCCACGGGCATGAATTGATAATCGGGTGAATCCCCTAAGACATCAATAATTTCAAAGGCGGCTGTCTTCTGCCCCTCAATCCGGTTCGGGTTGAGGGAATTAACTAAGGTAATGGGATATTTGGAGGTAATCTCTCTTACTAAATTCAGGGCATCATCAAAATTTCCCTCTATGGCCAATACCACAGCCCCATGCACTAAAGCCTGGGCCAGCTTCCCTAAGGCAATGGCCCCTTTGGGAATCAAGACGACGCACTTCATCTTACCCCGAGCGGCATAGGCAGCCGCCGAGGCAGAAGTGTTACCGGTGGAGGCGCACATCACCGCCTTTGAGCTTTCCTCCAGGGCTTTTGAGACCGCTATCGTCATCCCTCTGTCTTTAAAGGAACCAGTGGGGTTCAGTCCCTCATATTTGAGATAAACTTCAAGATCCTGGCCGAGCGCCTTAGCTAAATTCTCCGCCTTTAGGAGAGGAGTATTCCCCTCGTTTAAGGTCACTACCGGCGTCTTGTCAGTGACCGGCAAATAGTCTCTATATTTATCAATTATCCCTTTCCAAATCATTATTCCCTCTCGCCTCGCACCGCAGCAGTTTAGCCATGCAAAGTTTCGGTCTTAGCCCTGAGCGGATTTTTTTGTTATATCATTGATTCCACTCTAATCAGCATGGTCTTAGCTTTGACTACAGGAAGCTCGTCAATCTTTTTTAGAGCCAGGCGAACAGCCATTTCTTTCGCCTCATGGGTCATCATGACGATGGGAACGATATCCAACTCCCTCCTCTCCTTCTGAATGACCGAGGCGATGGAAATATCATTCTGCCCGAGGATGCCAGATATTTCCGCTAGCACTCGTGGCTGATCCACCACAGAAAATCGGAAATAGTATTTTGACTGGCTCTCTTCCATTGGCCTTATCCTCTTCACGGATGGCCAGTAGCTAATGGCTGGAACTCGACCAGGAGAGCGAGAGAGAAGATTGCGAGCCAAATCCACTACATCGGCCGCCACCGCACTCGCGGTGGGCATCTGTCCTGCTCCCTGACCATAGATGAGCACCTCACCAATACAGTCTCCCCTGAGATAACAGGCATTGAAGATTCCACTCACTGAGGAGAGAAGATGGTCTTGAGGAAGCAAAGTGGGATGGACTCTGACCTCTATCTCTTCATCGCCTACTTCCTTAGCAATAGCCAGTAGTTTAATGGAGTAGCCAAACTCGCGGGCATACTGGATATCGCGGTCAGTGATTTCAGCTATTCCTTCTACATAAAGGTCACTTAGCCTTACCCTTGTCCCAAAGCCAATGGGGGCTAAAATAGTCAGCTTGTGAGCCGAATCTATTCCTTCGATGTCCATAGCCGGGTCAGCCTCTGCATATCCCAGTCTCTTTGCCTCCGAAAGAGCTTCCTGGAAACTCGACCCCTCCTGGCTCATCCGGGATAGAACATAGTTGGCCGTGCCGTTGATAATCCCTAAGATGCACTGAATGCGATTAGCTACCAGGCCTTCTTTGAGGATCTTGATAATGGGCATCCCTCCCCCCACGCTTCCCTCAAAGTAAACATCTACCCCGCCGCGGCGGGCGGCCTCAAATATCTCCTCTCCCTGCTCAGCTAAAAGGGCTTTATTGGCGGTGACCACATGCTTCCCCTTTTTTATCGCCTCTAAAATATAGGTCTTAGCTGGCTCATCTCCCCCAATCAGCTCCACAATTATGTCTATCTCAGAGTCGTCGAGGAGAGCCTCAACATCAGTGGTGAGAATTCTCTTATCTACTTCCACTGAGCGTGGGGAGACAATGTCTTTATCAGCAATGGCCTTGATTTGCAGTTCCCCCTTCAGCCTCTCTTTGATAAGAGATGCGTTACTTTTAAGGACCTTAACCAGCCCCACTCCAACCGTTCCAAATCCAATCAAACCAATATTTATCGTTCTCATAATGACCTCATATTAGCCCTGCAAAGTTTCGGCATTAGCCGTGAGCGGATTTTTTCTTGCCGCCGTGTCTTTAAGAAGCTATAAGCGGCAAGAAAACCCTCGGAGGCACGCTCCCAACAAAGACTATGTCTATTATAAGACCATATTTTACATGGAGCGTGCCGAGAATGAGCGAAGGGCTACGGTGAAACACCGCAAAGCAGTGCTACTCCGCTAGCAGTACTGCCTTCGGCTGTATGCCGAAACTCGGTTCTATTACATATCATTTAGCTGAGAGAGCCTTCTTTATCCCCCTCACTGCCTGGCGGATGCGATGCTCATTCTCTACCAGGGCAAATCTCACATAACCTTCTCCATAGCTTCCAAAGCCTATTCCCGGAGCCACGGCTACCTCTGCCTTCTTCAAAAGCAGGGAGGAGAATTTCATGGAGCCCATCTTCCTGAACTTATCTGGAATGGGAGCCCAGAGATACATGGTCGCCTTGGGAGTGGGCACCGACCAGCCAATTCTATTTAAACCCCTGACCAAAATGTCTCTTCTCCTGCGATAAGTCTCGGCTACTTCCTCAACGAAGTCCTGGGAGCCACGCAGGGCAACGATGGAGGCTACCTGAATGGGAGTGAATATGCCGTAGTCATAGTATCCCTTTATCTTGGATAAGGCAGACAGTATCTTCCGATTACCGAGGGCAAATCCCACTCTCCAGCCAGCCATATTATAGCTCTTGGACAGAGTATAGAACTCAATTCCCACCTGCTTGGCCCCTTTAGCCTGTAAGAAGCTGGGAGCTTGGTAACCATCAAAGCATATCTCCGAATAAGCTAAATCATGAATGACAATTATCTTCTCCTTCTTAGCGAAACGGACCAGTTCCTGAAAGAAATCCAAATCCACCACCTGGGTGGTGGGATTATGAGGATAACTTAAGATAATAACCTTGGGTTTAGGATAACTCTCAGAAACAATCTCAGATAAATCAGGAACGAAGTTGTTCTCTTCCGTTAAAGGGAGACTAACTAAATTGCCCCCGGCAATGGCCACACTGTAGAGATAAGCTGGGTAGGTTGGGTCCTGAACGAGGACTACATCTCCTCGATTCAAAATGGCTAAGGCAAGGTGGCTTATACCCTCCTTTGACCCAATGGTTACCACTGCTTCTTTCTCTGGGTCGAGAAGGACGCCAAATCTCCTTTCATACCATTCACAGATGGCCCTTCTCAAGTGCACAATCCCCTTTGAAGCTGAATAGCGGTGAGCCTTTGGGTCGTGGGCCACCTGGCACAGCTTCTCGATGATGTAACCAGCCGGGGGACGATCTGGATTGCCCATGCCCAGGTCAATCACATCTATCCCTTTGCGCCTTGCCTCCAGCTTCTCCTCACCTATCTGACCGAACATATAAGGAGGAAGTCGCGATATTCTATCTGACTCTACCATTCTATTATTTCGCTTATGGCTAATCGCTTATTGCAAATCGCCTATCGCCCCTCACTAATCGCAAATTGCTATTCGCCTTTTTATTCAATAGCCGCTAACTTCTGCCCCACCTTGATTGTCTCCCCCTCCTCAGCTGAGATTTCCTTTAAGGTCCCGGAAGCGGGGCAAGGCACATTGAAGGTGGCCTTATCGGTGGTCATCTCCACCAGATCTTCCCCCTCCTTTACCTCATCCCCTTCCTGATGAAGCCAGTAGGAGACCGTGGCCTCGTTAACCTCCTCGCCCAACTCTGGCAAAACCACTTCCTTACCCGAAGAGTACTGTTTCACCGTAGCCAAATCTTCTTCACCTCCCCAGTAACCATATTCGCCGCAGCTCACTATAGCATAAGAGATAGTCAATGGCAACAAAAAATAGCCCGGCAGCTATGACAATAGCCACCGGGCGTCTACGAGCTTAGTATTAGTGACTTAGTAAGGTGTTAATCTCTTGGGCCGAACCTGAGGCTCTTCAGATATTTATAGTAATCACTATCGGTAGTTAGGATTATGGTAGATTTCTCATCAATCGTCTCTCGGTATGTCTCTAATGTCTTTAAGAATGAGTAGAAATCAGGGTCCTGGCTATAAGCATCGGCATAAATCTTGATTGTCCGGGCATCTGCCTTTCCTCTAATG